>JAIOSU010000130.1 GCA_021107455.1 Clostridiales bacterium
CATAGGTTTTCAGCAGTTCATAATTGATTCCACAAAACATGAAATAGAGTGTGTCCTCAGCAATATAATACTGACAGAATCCAAGGGGGGTGTCTCCAACATAAAATTGCTCAATAGTTCCAGGGAACCGCTCAAAAAAAATCATATCGTTCTTTGCAAGAGGATAATCAGAGTTTTGAAATACAGCGTCATACAGATCATAAAATGCCCTGTCAAAAGGTTCATTTTGCTTTTGAACAATGCCTTCAAATTTTTTCATGGCTTTGATTGCCCTATATCTGTAATGCGATCTGAGCTCATTCAAATAATGGTCAAAACTCTCAAATCTATTATCGATGATCACTGAGGGCAAAGTTGGAACACAAGTGAAATCACCTGCTAGGAGATCCTCTGAATTGATCACGAGTGTATGTCCGTCTTGGTCAGTCAACCACTCATGGATTTCATCAATTCCTTTTTCGTTCTCGACCTCAAAACCTCCAAGTGAGATGGATGGTGGAAGCCCTATGATCCTTACTTTTTTTTGAACTTTTCCCTTCAAAAACGACAGGAGATTAAGTTTGGTGTAATATGTGGTGAATACAGCACTACCTGTGGAATGTCTTTCACACTCACCATCGTGGGTTTTTTCAAGTACAGGCCATAACTCTTCATCAAGAAACGGATTCATCATAATTATTGTCCTCATTATAGTTTCATTGTGTAAACCGCATACCTTTCATAAGGCTCAGCCCATTTGTCTCCAAATCCACTTGAATCCTTATTGTCCTCAACAATCCAGCTCGTTTTACATTTGGTGAATTGTCTATCCTTAACGAGTTCATAACAGTGAGCCAACAAACCGACTGGAACGCCTTTTCTTCTATATTCAGGGAGAACCGCCCATTCAACGATCTTGAATCCCTTAACTTTTTTACCAAAAATAAGCTTTCTGATGAAGGTAATCACCGAAAGCGTCTCACCTCTGCGCATAATCTCGCCCCAATCGGGATACCAAAGTAAAAAACCTATAGGTTTTCCATCGTCTTCAGCAAAAATCAAGCTGCCTTTTTCCATAAAATATTTCAAATCCTTAAATAGGAATCGGTCTTCTTCAACTGTTCTAGAGAAGTAAAATGGATGCTCACCGAAGCATTTGTTGTTAAGAGCGGTATAAATTTCAATATCACTATCAAATGACTCTTTTTGCATGATTCGGAATTTGAACCTACCGTAAAATCTGTTCTTCTTTTCCAACGACAGAGGAAATTCCTTTGATTCCCATGGGTACTGAAAAGAGACCAGCTTCGTTTCTTCAAGGCCTAGTGCTTTGAAATGATTGCTGTAATATGCTTTTGTATAAACAGAGCCAAATGTTGGTCGATGGGATTGTTCCACTGATAAACCCAGTCCATAATTCACATGACCATTAAGGCCGACCACTATTTCCTTGACGCCTTTATCTAATGCCATCTGATAAGCATGATCAAGAATCAACTCAGGTAATCCTTCGAGATCTAGATACTCTAAAAATGCGACTTGAAGCACATCGCTATAATTTTTGTGAATCAAATAGGTCAAAACGCCTACAAGTTCACCACCGTGCATGATCAAATGGGATTCGTACCACAAATTTCGGGCAAATGGTGATTTTTCAGCAAAGATCTCAATGAGTATCGGTGTTGAATAGTCCACATAAAATGGATCATCCTTATAAAGTGTTTTTATGAATTTTAAATAAACCGACTTTTCAAAAGCGGTCGAACATTGTTTCCATTCCATGGGTCACCCTTTTCTATAATGATTCTTAAACCATTTTACCATAATATTATTTGAGTTTCGTTCTAAATAGACGATAAAACCACTCTACTCTGATATAATGTTCTCAACTATCATTAATTTATGTCAAGGAGTGTGATCCTATGAAAGAATACAGTCCGATTCCATCTGATTATTGGAAAGGTCGAATCGACAGTGAAGACAATTTTGACGCGTTTAGATGGCATCAATGGGTACAAACCATCGATCTGAGAGCTATTCGAAAAATAGACTTGAATCATAATTTCGGAATTGCATTCCTTGGTTTTTGCAGCGATGTGGGTGTAAAGCGCAACAAAGGTCGTATCGGCGCTGAAAACAGTCCTGAGAGCATACGACGTGAACTTATGAACAGACCTTGTTCGTTTGATCAAGGTCTAAAACTCTATGATGCTGGCAATATCCATCCAATAGGTGATGATCTGGAAAGCGCACAAGCTACTCTATCAAACGCCATCAATCTGATTCTAGAACTCGGGCTCTTTCCAATTGTTCTTGGCGGAGGTCATGAAGTCGCACTAGGTCATTTTCATGGACTTCACCATCACATGATCAAAAGAAACAATCAAAGTGAACTCGGCATCATCAATTTTGATGCTCACTTTGACCTTAGGCCATATCCAAATGGTGGCTCCTCAGGAACAATGTTCAGACAGATTGCGGACTATTCCCTTGAACACAATTATCCTTTCCACTATTTATGTGTCGGTATACAAAAAAGCGGCAATACGGTTGATTTATTCAAAACTGCCCACCAGCTGGGCGTGGATTATATGTTGGCAAAAGACATAGACGGTGCCGACATCTGGGGCATTCTAGAGCGACTGGACCACTTCATCAAAAAAAATGATGCCATTTATCTCACCTTATGTGCTGATGTGATTTCTTCCTCGTATGCTCCAGGTGTAAGTGCGCCACAACCTCTAGGCCTGCATCCGGAAAAAGTGCTCAAACTCATCAAGCACATCATCAAATCAGGGAAACTGAAGAGTTTTGATATTGCTGAAGTCTCTCCGCGTTTCGACCACGATCAGGTCACGTCGAGTTTGGCATCGGTAATCATCTACACCATAGTCACCACTCTGGCAGAAGAAAATAACCTTTCGGCATTATATGAGTAAACAAAAAACCCCTGAAGTAAGCCACTCCGGCATCATTCAGGGGTTTTAAACATCCTTAACGATTCAAATATGTTCGCGCTTCTCGTCTCACTTTGCTATTGGGATGATTGGCATTAGCTCTGACAAATTTGGTCATGATTTTCATTAGATCAGAATTGGGATCCAATTGATCAAAACATTGGATGATTTTTATTTTGGCATCCACCGAGTATGGCTTTTCAGACTCATGTTGTATGATGCTTCTAATGATTTTACCCTCGTGCTCAGAATTTGCCTTTAGCTTTGAAAGCACATCATCCAGATGGATTTCTGAAACATCAAAAAATCCTGACTGTATGATCTTGCCTGTTTCCATATCATGAATCTTTTCATAAAGCATTGTGTTGATTGGAAACTTCAAACCATGCTTTTTCGCGAGTTTTAAAACCGTCCCGGAAAACAATTCCACTTCGGATTTTCTTTTCGCTAGACCGTCCTGACGCATGGATGGCATCCCATCCGGTGAAAGCGTACCCATTAAATCGACATAAGCCTTAAGATCATCAATGGTAAGCTTCACCCCCTCATAATGAGCGAGTTCCATCACTTCGCGCATGGCTCCAATCATCACTTCTCTGGCTTCTCCAGGTTTTTGAATCGTTTCATACGTACCTTCATAAACCATGACTGCCTGATTCACACCGACATTGAGCATAAACTTGCTCCATAAACGATGCAGAATATCGTCTTCTTTGGTGTATGGAAGCCCTACTTCATCAAAGAATTCGCATAGTGTATTCAACATGCCCGATTTCTCGGTTTCATCCGGTAAAATCCCCACACACAGTTTACCCATTTTGGTATAGGTGAGATCATTGCCCATTTTGACAGCATCCATTCCCAGTGCAACACAGTGGATGATTTTTTCCATACCAAATCTAGCTCCGATAATTTGCTCACTGGAAATACCATTCAAAAGCGATATGATGATCGTATCATCGCCAATCTGATATTTTGCAGTTTCCAGTGCTTCTACAAGTGCAGTGGATTTCACTGCAAAAATCACCAAATCTGCAGGATTTTCTTTTACCCCGTCCGATACCATTCTGAAGTCACATTCTTTGCCATTGCAATGAACTTTTGATTGCTTGAATTTTTCTATTCTTCCATCATTTGCAACAAATGCGACGGATTGATTTCCCATCTTTTCAGTAAAATGCTGACCAAAGAGAATACCAAGCGCTCCCATTCCGATAATGGATACCTTTTTGATTGCCATCCCTTTCTCCTTCCAAATCATACTGACTACTTAATACCCTTTTTTTGAAATGATATAGTAAGGAATTCCAATTCCCACGATTCCGCCGATCATGTTGCCTAGACTAGCCACTAAAATATTATAGAAGTATCCACCAAGCGACACTGCAGTTTCAAATGGCGCCAGTAATGAGACAGTCAACAAACTCATATTTGCGATGCTGTGTTCATATCCAGTGGTTATGAATGCAAACAGACACCAAAAAATCATTATAAGTTTTCCGCTTTCAGACTTCATCCTAAAGCTTGTCCATACTGCAAGACAAACTAACATATTACACAGTATCCCTCTAATGAGCAGCGACCAAAAAGGTATACTCATTTTAGCCTCAGCGCTGCTGGCAATAAATTCACCTACCGGTCCACCAGCGAGTCCTGCTCCATAAAAGAGTCCTGCCAAAATAATCGATCCTAACCAATTACCCAAATAGCTCAGAATGAAAACCTTCAATACTGCTGACCAAGAGACTCGTTTTCCGAGCAAACCAGCAGCCATAATGAAATTGTTTCCTGTAAAAAGCTCAGATCCAGCCATGATCACCAGACTAAGTGCAATACCAAAAGATGCCCCCATAATGATCTTGGCGTAAGGTGCTCCAACCAAAAGACCGCCTATGGAAAATATCAGCATGATTCCAAGGCCAACAAACATTCCGGCCATGATGGAAGCCACAAAAAAGCCAAGTGGATTCGCCTTTAAAAAAAGTTGTTTCGATTTTGCTGATTCCATTACCAATTTATAGTCATCACTGAACATTATTTCCTCCAAATTGCTTTATTAAGCTTACTTTAGCAAATTGAGGATTCATTTTCAGTGACCTAAATCACATTTGTACCTCTAATCTAAAATTGATGCAATCAATTTCTTTGTGTAAGGATTCGTGGGATTAGAAAGCACTTTCCCAGTTTCACCGAGTTCCACAATTTCACCTTGATACATAACCGCTATGCGATTGCACATATGTTTGACCACGCTAAGATCATGAGATATCAAGACATATGTCAGTCCAAGCTCTTTTTTGAGTTTCACTAAAAGATTTAAAATTTGACCTTGTACAGAAACATCAAGGGAAGAGACCGGCTCATCACAAATAATCAGCTTTGCTCTGGTGGCGATGGCTCTTGCAATGATAATCCTTTGATTCTGTCCTCCACTCAGTTGAGATGGAAATTTTTTTCTTTCCGATGAAGAAAGTCCAACCATAGTCAAAAGCCTGTCCACTTCGGCATCGTACTCGTCTTCGTTCACAACCTTGTGGATTTCAAGAGGTTCTTTTATTAGTTCTTCAATCGTCATTTTGGGGTCAAGTACTGCATGTGTATATTGAAAAATGATTTGAATATCTTTTCTATGACTCCTCATCGCGTCCGGACTGAGTTTGGTGATGTTCACACCAAAGAGTTCTATACTGCCTTCACTGGAATCTATTAGCTTTAGAAGCATATTGGCAATTGTGGTCTTTCCTGAACCACTCTCGCCTATGATGCCAAGTGATTCATATTGTTTCACTTCAAAACTGATTTTATTGACAGCATTTATAATTTTCTTCTTTGAGAAAACACTCTTTCTGATTATGAAATGTTTGGACAAATCTTGTACTTTTAAAGCGACACACTGCATTCCATCACCTCTTCTCGTATCTGATACATCTTACTTTTCTCCCTGAAATTTCCAGTGTGCGTGGAATTTCAGATGTACATTCCGGCAACCTCACTTTACAGCGCTTTGCAAAAGGACATTCATCAGCAAACTCAAACGGCGAAGGTGGAGATCCTTCCAAAGTATATACAATCTCGTCTCCCTTTTTAAGTGAACCCGCACATACAATCAGCTCTTTCGTGTATGGATGAAATGGATTGGCAAAGATTTCATTTAATGGCCCCTCTTCCACCACCAGTCCCCCATACATGATTACCAATCGATCACACAAATATTTAGCGACATCAAAATCATGAGTAATGATGATTATTGACATATTGTTTTTTTTGTTAATCTCTTTCAATAAATCGAGTACAATTTTTCTGAGTGAGGCATCGATAGAACTTGTAGGCTCATCAGCAATCAATAAATCCGGTCTAGAGATAATGCACTGTGCAATCATAATTCTTTGATTTTGTCCTCCACTGAGTTGAAATGGGTACATATCATAAACCGTTTCAGTATCCTCAATTCCAACTTCAACGAGAGCCTGCAACACAAGCTCCTTTGAAAAGGCAAGCTTATGGTTCTTGAGTACTTCCGTCAATTGTTTACCAATGGACTTAAATGGATTTAAGGCACTAGAGGCATTCTGAAATATATACGATATTCTATTTCCTCTGATTTTTCTAAGCTCAGATTCTGAAAGCTCCATAAGATTTAAACCTTTAAAAATGACCTCTCCCGAATCAATACTGCTCACATCATCTTCTTCCAATTTTAAAATTGATGTGGCGGAAACAGTCTTTCCACTTCCAGATTCTCCAAGGATTCCAATAATCTTACCCTTTTCGACACTCATATCGAAACCTCTTACAACCTGTAGTTTTCCGGATTCATGATAAAAGGACACTTTCAGATCAGTGACTTCAATCAGTTTGTTTTCATGTGTCATGTGGCCTCCTATATTACAATCAATAATTGTTCTTATTGATCACTTCAAGAATAATGCTGCCCAATTCCTCAAGGGTTTGTGTATTTTGTTCAGCTTTTACCGTTCCAATTATTATTGTCGGCATCCCACGATTCCAAAAGAGAGCATTGTCAGCTTCACTGGCTGTAAAAACATACTCCCCTCCAACAAATAGAGTTTCCAGCTGTTGAACTTCAAATCCTTTTTTTATCAATTCTTTATCAAGATGATGACCTAGACTCCATGCAAATGGTCTTGTGATTGGAGCTTGAGCGGTACTGAATTCCACTTTTTCGAACATTGAACTTTCAATACCTGTAAGATCAATATAAACCTGAACCTTTTGAGAACTATAAGGAAAATCTTGAGCGATGTAGTGGATACCATGCTGTGCTTCATTGATTGTACCATCAAGGAACATAAATATTATGGACCTTTTGTTGCTGTCAAGACTACAAAGTTTTTCCATCAATTTGAGATTGAAATCTAGAACATTTTTATTGCTGCTTTCAAGATAATTGTAGTTCATGCCGATGACGATTGCTTCATCACCTATATTCTTGTCAGCCCCCTGAAAAATTCCTACAACGTTATTCCCAATAGAATCAATAGGTTTAACGGCTGTCGATATCGTAATACTGCTATCTGGGTATTCACTAAGTTTATCCAGGACCTCTCTTGAAATGAGTAATACTGCTAAATCTTCACTTGCATGTACTATAACATTTCCAATAACTTCATCTTTTCGTGCTACCAATAACACACCTTTTATCCTTGCATTCCGCGAAATATTATCAACGAAAGATGCTATCGCGCCATCATTGTAATAGGCTTTGTCAATCATGACATAATGATCTTCAAATCGACTGAAATCTTGAGTATTGAATAAATCTTCGTGAGTTGCATCATATATTGGTCCGGTTTCATTGATATCGCCTGATGTCATAAATGCATAATCCAAGTCTTTTTCAAATTCAATAGGCTTCCCCAAGATATTCAGTTTAAAAATTTGTGATTCTATAAGGTATGACGGACCAATATCATAACCAATCAAATAATTCTTGCCTTCCATCGGTTCAATCCCAATTTGAGACATTTTGGACGCAATATAATTTGCAGTATTAATTGCCGATTCAGTTCCAATTACAACGTCTTCAGGTAATTTTAAAGACTCATCTCCAAACCTGATACTGTAGTCTTCATGATTAACCCACGAAAACAATCCTATAACAAAAATTACACCAAAAGTCCACATGAGGATCGTATTTTTTGACTTTGCTTCACTATTCTTCCAAATATATTTAAAATCCAAATTAATTAATTTTCTAAATACCAACACCGCACGAGAATCTTTTTTTTGCAAGGCAATTCTTAAACCCTCACCAAATAAATTGAACCCAAGAACACTGATAAAAAAAGCCAGCGCTGGATAAAGAATTGCCCAAGGTGCAGTACTGATCACCGTTCTGGAGGTGCTCAGCATACTCGCCCACTCTGGTTCGAAACTTATTTCAAGGTTGATTGGAACACCTGCTGTAGCATCGTTGATCAGCCCTAAGTTGCCAACAAAAACTGCAAATATTCCTAGTTGCATCATCATCGACAAGTTTCGTGCAATCTCCATAAAAAACAAAACTATAAGTTCTGGAGCCAGATGTGGCATAACATTTTCCATTGCTATTTTAATATGTTTTTTTCCAGTTGCGACTTCTCCTCTGATAAATGGCTGGGTAAGTATCGCCTCAACTCTTTCTAAAATCAGCCCAGAAAGTCTCGCCCAACTCACACTAGTCAATACTAGAATAAAAGCAATTGCTGATTTTTGCTTATCAAGTTCTACAAAAAAGTCCAGTTTCAATAGTATTATTGCAATAAGCAATGCAGGTATAGCGGAAAAAATTACACTGGACTGAATTATTACGGACTTGGCAATTCGATTCCCAAAACCGGCAATCAATGCCATTGGAATCGCCAACAAAAATTGTCCTATTGCAATAAGTACACCGAGTGAAATGGTCATTCGGGTACCATAAATAATATAACTTAATATATCCCGCCCCAAATGGTCATTGCCTAGAAAATTATCCTTTGAAGGAGGGAATGGTGCTCTTTCAACGGCCAGTTTACCACTTTCATGCGTGAATCTCATGTGTTGTATGGTATATGGGCTTTGATCAACAAACATTTGAGGAAAGAGCATCACCAATAGGATTATCACTAAAACCACGCTGCCCAGTATCAGTGGCAGATTATTTTTTTTCATGGCTATACCCCCTTACGTTTCAAAGGATTGATCATTTTAGCAATTAATTGAGACCCTTTGGTGAATATGATATAAATCAGTCCTAATGTGATTGCAAGTGGAACAAACCTGTAAACATCTTGCCGATTGTAAAAATAAATCAAATAATACAAAATACCTTTATAGTTAAATAAATATTCCACAATAATCATATTAGACAACAACATAGTCATAATGGCAGGTATAGCGTCAACAATTCTATAAACAATCGAAGGCAAAAGTTCAACAAATATTACTTTGTGTCTTGAATAACCTTTGGCTTTTTCATTTTTAATATAATCCTTGACGAGTTCTTCCTGAATACTGATCAAGGTAATTCTCGAGATATAAATGGTAGGAATTATTGATAATGTAAATAATGGTAATATGAAATTCTTAAGTGGCAAAATATCTCTCACATTCGGAAACTGTCTGCTGACCAGCATGTAACCAAAAAGCACAATCAATACAATCAATACATCTGGAATAGAAAAAAAGATGAGCGTGCCAAGCGAACCTAATTTGCTCTTTTTGGATCTAAAACCTTCATACATTCCTCTCAAGATTCCAATTACTGATGACAGCAATAGTGAAGTAGCAACCAAAGCGATACTGAGTTTACTTGAATCGTAAATTACTTTGAAAATATTGCCCACTGTATCAGATTGATAAGTACCAAAATCTAACATTGATCTTAAATAGAGTACACTTTTCTTAAGAGTTAAATACCAGGATACATTCGAAGTCATTTTCCCACTTATCTCTTTCATATTGGTCCCAGGATCAATATTCGCAAGTAAAGTCAACAATATAACCGCAATAAAATATGGCAATACTGTTGTAAAAAATCTTCTAATGACTATAATTGGTGTGGAAAAAAATATATTCTCAATACTGTATCCTGCAATGCTCGTATTTGGAAATGTATTGTACACTTTAACAATCATATAACTGAGAACTCCCACGAGTGTTAGCAAAATCAGCAAGAACTTTTCCGTTGAACTCAAATAATCAATTCTTGAATCTTTATATACATCTCTTTTAATATACTGGAGTAAGACATTCGCAGCATTGTCAATAGTCTTTTCATCCACATGCTCATAGTTGTCCTCATAGGAATTCTGTGTTCCACTGCTATCACTTACCAACACTGAAGGGACCTTCTTGTTAGAAAATTGAGTGCTCACCCCATAACCTTGACGACTTAGGATTGTTTTAAGCCCTCTATCTTCAGCATACATGCTGATTCGGTCTTTGATAATAGTACCAGCAATTGGGTCTGATGCTATACTCAGTCCTTCAAGAGTCTCTTTACCAATAGACTCAATATGAATTAGAGTTGTTGTGTCAAGCGGATAAATTGGATAATTGATATAATGACCAGATCCAGAAAACTGCTGTTCTTGGCCACTGAAGCCTACAAAGACAACAGTTTGATCTGGTGGATACTCTTGCTGGTTCATCACTCTTGCGATTTCAAGCATAATCGCAATGCCAGTAGTATTGTTTATAGCACCGGGAAAATATTTATCTCCGGTTCCGACTCCTAAGCCATCTATGTTTGTTGTAATAAGTAGAATATTGTCATTTGACGATTTGCCTTCAATTTTCCCAAGTATGTTAGCTGTATCTACTACTGGAAAATCTATATCAACTTTTATTCGAACTTTTTCAATGATTCCAATAGGTTCACTCAAAGTACGATTTTCATTCTTATCAATTATGGAGTTAAAGTATCTGTATACATCCGACGAGATGTACCCCAGTAAAATGGATTCACTCATTTTACCTGAGACGTCAAATGATTTGGTCTTTTCTAATGTTTTTGGTGGACTGAATGTATTCGTATCTGTACTACAAAGAACACCTTTACCGCCCGATTCGATAATATATGAAACAACACGGGGCGTAAGATAATTGAATTCTATCACTACAATTCTATCCCTGATTTCAGAAGGATCAATCCTCAGGAAATCATTTCCAACGACTACCAAATCGCCATAATAATTTATTCCACCTCCATTGGGGGACATCACGACGCTATAATCCTTATACATCTCAAAAGATTTTTCTTCATAATCAACATTTGATTCCACTATAAAAACAGCTTCATTGTCCACATCGGGAACAAGGGTTGAAAAAGACTGAAAATAGCTATTATCAACACCTGCAGGTTCTACCCCAATTTCATAGAAATATTCCTTTATGTATTCACGTGCCAACCGATCTCCAGTAGAACCAGTCTGTCGACCTAAAAACTCTTGGGACGAGAGTTTTTTAATGTGATTCATTATATTTTCAGTATTTAGTTCGGATTCTTCAAATGTATTATTTGAAGAACGCAAAAAAACACCTATCAATAGTGACGCAATAAGAATTGTAAATACTATTTTTCCGATTTGCTTGTTAGTTAACATCATAACCATCCTGTATTTATGTGTTTTTCTTAATTTTAACATAATAATTTCGTCATGCATACGAGCGCAAATTTTAAGATTTGTACACAATTATCAGAATATTAGGACAAATAAGACATGAAAAATCCCCCCTGCACTTTAGGGCAAGGGGGATTGGCTTGATGGAATTGCAATTATCTTTGTGCTTCAAATTGTCTCAAAAGTTCAACGAACAACTCAGGAATCTTTGCCATATTCTCAGGAGTTTCCACAAATGAGATCCGGAACTGTGTACTTCCCGGATTAACTTCACCCGATTTGATATCATAGAAACCTTTCATTGGTGCAACAAGAAGAGTTGTCTCGACGCCATCAACGTTCACAGATCCTTCCTGAGCACAATATAATACGAAATCAATGGCGTCAAAGCCTGGTTTTACAACATTTCTAACGTCAATAACCGAATAGATCGAAGCATCAGGAGAAGATACGATCAGACCTGGTTCTTTATCTTTGAGGCCATTGTAAACATTTACGATATGCTCTCTGTAGTACTCTCGAATGTGGCTAGCCCATCCTAAGATATCTTCTTTGGTTTCGTGCGCAAGAGCACCAAAAATATACTGCCCAATGACATTTGCACAAAGATTCGCAGTATATTCAGCTATTGAGCGATTGTTGAATTCAGCACTGTCTGTGATTACTGCACCAATTCTAAGTCCGCAAGCATTCCAAACTTTTGATGCTGTCTCAATACTGATTCTTCTGCCTTCAATTCCTGGAACTTCAGCGTCGTTCACACCCCAGATGCTCACGAGGTCAGTTCCATCTTCATAATAAAGCTCACGGTAAGCTTCGTCACTGACCATCCACATGTTGTACTTCACGCAGAGTTTGGCGAGTTCTACAAGTGTTTCGTGGTTATAGAGTTGACCTGTGGGATTATCATAAGGAATTACAAGTAATGCCCCAGGATTGTTTGCTTTAATTGTTTCTTCAATTTTGTCGAGTTCAGGCAAAGTGAACTTTCCATCTTCACCTAAATGACGCTTGACAGTGACTGTCTTACGCCCAACTCTCTCTGCAAAAGAGATGTAGTTTGTGTAAGCAGGGTCTATCATCATAAGTGGTCTTTCATCCGTTCCAGCCGGTCCACATACTCCAATCAAAAGAAGTTCCATTCCAGCAGATCCACCATCTGTAACTTGTACATGTAATTTGCTGGTATCAAAACCTTCACAGTGAAGAATGTTTTTGAATGCATTTTGACACTCAATTGTACCCGCAGTACCAGAATATCTGATCACGCCCTGAGCAAAAGGACTGTCCGGTGCATTAAGCGCAAACAATCTTTTCATCATAGCTGGATTGGTAGGGAGAGAAACATTTCCTATACCTACGTTAATCACCGCTTCAGGTTTTACTTTTCGTTCATCGAATTTCATTTGAGCCAAACGCACATCAGATGGCTTTCTTGATTCGAAGTGAGCTGAGAGAATTGGTTTACTCATAATACATCTCCTCTAAATTATATTTTATGTTCAAGCATATTGCTTTTATATATCCTTTACTATTTTATCATTTAGAAGCGCTTACTTCACGCATTTTATTGGGAAATATCCATAAATATAATTTTTTACATACATTCAACAAAAAAAAGTGTGTGATGATTTGATTTTTCACCACACACTTTATCATAAGAATTAATTTGTAACAAGGGATGCAATATCATCTTCAACTGTTCCAATTCCAGCGATTCCAAATGTATTTACTAAGACATTTGCCACATTTGGAGATAAAAATGCAGGAAGTGTTGGACCAAGGTGAATGTTCTTGACCCCAAGATATAGCAGAGCCAATAGTACTATAACAGCTTTTTGTTCATACCAGGCGATATTATATGCTATTGGAAGCTCATTGATATCATCGAGTCCGAATACTTCTTTAAGTTTGAGCGCAATCACTGCAAGTGAGTAAGAATCATTACATTGACCGGCATCAAGTACTCTAGGGATTCCACCGATGTCTCCCAAATTTAGTTTGTTATAACGATACTTGGCACATCCTGCTGTAAGAATCACAGTGTCTTCTGGGAGTTTTTTCGCAAACTCTGTATAATACTCTCTAGACTTCATTCTGCCGTCACAACCAGCCATTACTATGAATTTCTTGATAGCACCTGACTTCACTGCTTCAACTACTTTGTCCGCTAATGCAATGACTTGATTATGAGCAAATCCACCCACAATATTTCCTGTTTCGATTTCATCTGGTGAAGGCAAATTTTTCGCCATTTCAATTATGGCTGAAAAGTCTTTTTTACCATCGGCATCTGGCATGATATGAAGACAGCCAGGATATCCAGATGACCCGGTTGTAAAGATTCTTTTTCTGACCTCATCGCTCTTAGGAGGTACGATACAGTTGGTTGTAAATAATATTGGTCCATTAAATGATTCAAACTCACCAACTTGTCTCCACCATGACCCCCCATAGTTTCCAACAAAGTGATCATACTTTTTAAAAGCCGGATAATAATGTCCAGGTAACATTTCACTATGGGTGTAAACATCAACACCTGTGCCTTTGGTTTGATCAAGTAGTTGCTCGAGATCTGTCAGATCATGACCTGATATCAAGATTGCAGGGTTTTTATCGACACCGATATTTACTTTGGTGATTTCAGGGTTACCATATTTGGATGTATTCGCTTCATCCAAAAGAGCCATCGCCTTGACTCCATTTTCACCGGTTCTTAAAGTCATTTTCACCAAATCATCTACGGAAAGTGAATCATTGAGTGTTGCCGCCAACGCCTCATATACAAACTCATATATTTCTCTATTCTCTTTGCCAATATTTAATGCATGTTCAGTATACGCAGCCATACCTTTAAGTCCATAAATGATCAATTCTCTCAAAGAGCGAATGTCTTCATTTTCAGTCGCCAAAACACCGATGGATTCAGCATTTATAAGCATAGACGCTTTTGAATCGTATGGTGTGATATCACCTTTGAGTTCATTTCCAATTGCAATCATTTTCTTGATTTGTTGCTCAATTGCCCAGTCGTCAAAGTTGGCATTTGTTATAGTCATAAACAAACTTCTAATCATTTGGTGATTGGTCTCATTAAGCTCTCCAACGTCCAATTTGTTTTTTACAACACTAGCCGAGATTTCCTTCAATGTGTGAATCAACACATCTTGGAGTTTTGCAACTTCCTCTTCTTTGCCACATATGCCTTTTACTGTACAACCAGTATTTTTTGCGGCTTCTTGACATTGATAACAAAACATACTCACTTTTTTCCTCCTTATACGTCACTACATTTTAAAAGGTTGACACTTTTACCATAGGTCCCTTTTACTAATTACCCTCTTAAAGAAAAAGTAACCGATAAATTAACATTCAGGAAGGACAATCTGTGATATGATATCATAATAATCACATGGAGGATCACAATGGATGATCAAGGTCAAAAACACCAGCGGCGTGAACGTTATAAAGGTACACACCCAAAAAAATTCAAAGAGAAATATAAAGAACTGCAACCCGAGAAATATTCAGAGGATGTAGTGAAAATAATCCAAAAAGGCAACACCCCCGCAGGCATGCATCGTTCCATTTGTGTGAACGAGATTCTCGAAGTACTGGCTATATGTCCAGGTGAAACCGGACTTGATGTAACGCTTGGTTACGGAGGTCACACCCTGGAACTATTGAAACGTCTTGATCAGTCTGGACATATGTATGCTATGGATGTCGACCCCATCGAACTCCCACGCACCAAAGCACGGCTAGAAAGTCTGGGGTATGGACCTGAAAGACTGACTATCAAACAACTGAACTTTTCATGCATTGACCAGGTTGCATTAGAATCGGGGCCGCTTGATTTTGTACTTGCGGATTTGGGTGTTTCTTCCATGCAAATTGATAATCCTGAGAGGGGATTTTCATTCAAAAGCGAAGGTCCACTCGACTTGCGCCTTAATCCTGAATCTGGTATTTCTGCTGCGGAGCGCCTAAAGACAATAACAAAAGATGAACTAGAAGGCATGCTGTTTGAGAATTCTGATGAACCCCATGCTGAAGTGATTGCCAAAGCCATCATATCTGAAATCAAAAAGGGCAATGAAATCACTACAACTACTCATTTGATGCAAATCATAAAAAACGCTTTAAAATTCATACCAGAAAGCACAAGAGATGAAGAAGTAAAGAAATCTTGCCAACGTTGCTTTCAGGCCATTAGAATTGATATCAACAGCGAATTTGAAGTACTATATGATTTCCTTGAAAAATTGCCCGATGTCCTCGCATCAGGGGGACGTGTAGCGATTCTGACATTCCATTCTGGAGAAGACCGTCTAGTTAAGAAATCCTTCAAAAAATACTTGAGGGAAGGCATTTACAAGGAAATCGCACCTGAACCCATCAGACCCTCGGCTGAAGAATGTCATACGAACAGCCGAGCTCGATCTGCCAAACTCCGTTGGGCTATAAAAACTTAATTTAATGAAAGGTAATATTATGATTAAAATTAACGACTTGTCTTACTCTTTTCCACAAAAGGATTTATTCAATAAGATCTCTTTCACTCTTGAAGAAGGTCAACACTCAGCTTTCATTGGTACCAGCGGTAGTGGAAAAAGCACCTTGATCCAAATGATCATGGATCCTGAAAGGTACATGTTTGATGGAACGATAGAACTGGATCAGCATTGTAAAATGGGATATGTCAGCCAATTTCCCAAGCATGATCACACAAAAAAGATTACTGTATTCGAATATATCGGTGAAGACTATATTACGCTGCGTAATGAACTCGAATCCATAGGTACCGCTATGGAAACCTCCACTGAAATAGATGTTTTGCTTGAAAAATATCAACATGCACTGGATGCATTCAACGCCATTGGTGGGGATGACTATGAAAGCAATATCAATAAAAAACTTAATCTTGCAAACCTGAGCAAAATTAAAGACATGTCTGTATCAATGATCAGTGGTGGTGAATTCAAACTCATCCAAGTCATCAAAGAAATGCTGAAGCAACCAGATCTGATGATTATGGACGAACCCGATGTTTTTTTGGATTTTGAAAACTTAGGTGCCCTTAAAAATCTCATCAATGCACATAAAGGGATTCTATTGGTCGTTACACATAATCGATATCTATTGAATCATTGTTTCGATAAAATCCTTCATCTTGAAAATACTGAATTACAGGAATTCGATGGTGGATATATCGAGTACAATCTCACATTGCTCCAAAAGAAAATTGAGCTTCAGGAACTTGCAATCGCTGATGATGTAGAAATCGAAAGAAATGATCAGATGATCCACAAATTAAGAATGATTGCATCCAGCAACTCGGAGGCATCAAGGGGAAAAGCGCTTTATGCAAGGGTGAAGATCCAAGAAAGACTAGAAGCTCGTCGAATAAAGGCTCCTTTTGTAGATATCAAGAAGCCGGAGATTGAGCTTCATGCCGCACATGACCTTCGCGATACCTTCGCATTGAAAGTTAATGACTACAGTATCTCGTTTGACGAATTACTTCTTGAAAATGTCAGTTTTGAAATTGGAGCAGGTGAAAAAGTCGCTCTTATCGGTTCCAACGGGACCGGAAAAACGACTTTGTTCAGAGCAATATTTAAGAATAGTTGTGATTCCATTGAAATCAATGAAAACGCATCTGTAGCCTATTTGTCACAGGTTCAGGGAGAAATGCTATGCGAATCCAACACGGTACTTGAAGAATTCTTTGATATCGGTTTCAAATCATCCGGCGAAATCAGATCACATGTTGCTAAATATGGTTTCAACGAAGATGTTCTTGACAGAAAAATCAGAACGTTATCTGGTGGAGAAAAGAACATACTCCAAATCGCAAAAATCTCAGCACAAAAATCAGATCTTTTATTGCTTGATGAACCAACAAGTCATTTGGACACCTACTCACAAATGGCACTTGAAAAGGCTATTGAAAACTATAAAGGTGCCATTCTGATGATATCCCATGATTACTACACAATAGCTAATTGCATGGACTATGTTTTGATTATTGAGGATAAGACAATAAGAAAAATGAGTATACGCAAATTCAGAAAAATGATCTACAACAGTCATTTTGAAAAAGACTATCTAGAACTTGAGCAAAAGAAGAAATCCATTGAAACTAAAATCGAATTGGCTCTTAAAGAGACCGATTTTGAACTTGCAAAAGTTTTTGCTGAGGAACTGGAAACTTTGGTTGCTTTGATTCAGAAATCCAAATAAAATAAGTTGCGTGCACAACATTCATGTGATATATTATTTTACATGAGTTGTGTACGCAACTTTTTTGATGATTTTGATAAATCGGAGGTTATATGACTTACACACCTGAGCAACTTGGCGACTTGATTATCGCAATTTACAAAGAGATGAAAACAAAAACAGAAAAAGATCTCCAAGCTTATGGAATTGGGATGGGACAACTGCACATCTTGATGCTGTTTTATGCACGTCACGATAGTCATTTCTCACAAAATGAACTTGTTAGATTACTGGACATTGATAAGGGAAATATCAGTAGAAACGTGAAAAAGTTGATGGATAAAAACTATTTGGAACAAGTTCCAAATCACTCAAAATTTTACCAATTGTCTGCACAAGGAAAACAGCTCAAAATTGATATCATGTCCACCTTCATTTCGCTGCATAAGTCCATGACAGAAGGTATTGAAATTAGTGAACAAGAACAAACCATGCGAATTTTGAGAAAAATTCATACCAATCTTGAGGAGAAACAATGAGAATCTCAATACTATTTTTTAGTGGAACAGGCAATACGAAAAGCATTGCATATGGTTATAGTCAGTTATTAAAAGACAAAGGACATGATGTTGCAGTCTCATCTATAGAAACCGCTAGTACCTTGGATGAGCATGACCTTTTAATCATTGGTGGACCAATTTACGCAGGAAATATGCCACACGAACTGATCCAGTGGGTGAGGAAAAACATTCCAAAAACAAGTTCCAATAAAATTGCACTGGTTTACTCGACCTCTGCAGGACTACAAAATGCACATGGCGTCAAATCCATTGGAAAAAAATTATCAAACAAAGGCTACACCATTGTTGATTTGTTAGCTTACGAAATGCCAAGAAATTTTTATATCGATAAATATGATCCCACACCTGAATTCCTTCAAAAACAGCAGTTTAAAAATGCTGCTCAGATGATTGCGGATTCAATTAATAATCTCCAAATCGACAAACCAATCGAATTTATGGAATCTGTACTCCTGATCGATATTATGGCAGACCTCTTCAGTATCATGGCTAAATCATTAGGTAAAAACTTCTCCATTGACGAGTCCTGCATATCATGTGGGATCTGTGAGAAGAATTGTCCGAAAAACAACATAACACTTAAAGACAAGAAATACCACAACCGATGCATCCTATGTACCCGTTGCATTCACAACTGTCCGGCGAACGCAATCTCATACAAAAAAAAGAAAATTGAACCCTATAGAGTTCAATATAAAATAAAACTATAATTAAGGAGAAATTATATGCAAAAAAAAATAATTATCGCAATCAGTATAGGCTTGATTGCAGGGATACTCGACTTGATTCCATTAGTATTAGTGGGGGCACCCCTGCTCAATATGACTTCTATCCTAATGTTCTGGATAATAACAAGCTATTTTGTGGCACATATTGCCTTATTTAAAAACAGCATTCTTAACGGTTTAGCGCTTTCAACCTTGAATATGTTGCCATTAGTCATGGTCATCTACACCATCAACCCCAAAGATTTTATGCCAATGCTCTCAATGGCTTTGATTCTCGGTCCATTGACTGGATATCTAAACGGCCGCTTCAACGCTTGAATTCTTTGATGTTTTCTCCAACAAATTCTTCAAAAGTCTTTGTTTTTTTTCCAGTCAATCTGAAAAATTCATCAGTTACGGCTTCGGCAGTTCCCATTCTGGTCATGAAGTAAAGTGCCACAGTAACGTTCACATAGCCTTTGTCCAAACCGCGATTTTTGATATAGTGATTCCTATATCTCAAATAACCAGGTTTGGCATAGGTTATTTTTCTTCCAGTTACTTTACTTATGATCTCTGCGACCTCATAATAATCGAGCGCATCAGCTCCAGTGATTGTATAAGCTGTATTTCTATGCTTACCAGGGTCATGCAGGACAGTCGCTATTGCTAAACCGATATCAGCTGCATCAATAAAACTGGTCTTGCTTTTACCTGCTGGAACAAAAATCATGTCCTTTTCTTTAATTTCTACTGAGTGGATCCCGGAGACATTTTGCATGAAAAATCCAGGTCTTATGTGCGAAAACGGGATGCCTTGTCCTTCAATATACTTTTCAATCTTATGATGCGGTGGAATAGTGTTTTTCTCAACACCCATCAATGACAAAAATGATATAAGTTTAATTGGCTTATTTCGTACTGCATCAATAAAAGGATAAAGATCTTCCGGTTTCCCAAGGTGTGGTGGCCTCATTAAAAATATCCTATCAATATCTTCGAGTGCCGCGCCAAACGTCTCATGATTTGTGAAATCCAGTTCAACCGCTCTGACTTCATCACCAAATATCTTATTGAGTTTCATTGGATCAGTGCCTGCAACAACCACATCCTCACCTAGTTTTATTAGTTCCTGTGCAACATATTTTCCCACATTTCCTGAAGCCCCTGTAATCAAAATACTCATTTATTCCACCTCATCCCAAATGCTGCCTGCAAGCTCAACCAGTTCTATAAACTTAGCAAATTTTTCCTCACCCATATTATCTTTCAGAATTTCGATAGATTTATAATATTCAACAAATGTGGAATCAACTAGATCATTTCCTTTTTCTGTGATCCTAAGCGCATAACTCCTCTTATCAGCATCGGACAACTCTTTTGTCAAATATCCATCTTTGACCAATGAGGTTACTAGTGCAGTCACGGACGGTTTGGTGATTTTGAAAAATTGACTGATCATGAGTGGTGTCACTGCAGTACTTTGTTTTTGTGTGAAAATCAGAACACCCATCTCACTGGGTCTTATCGGCAAATTACGTTTTGTGTTCATATGCAATCTGCAAAACATTCCAATTGCATCCGCACCTTTAATTATGTTCAAATCCATTTCGTCCTCCATGTAGTTAGTTAACTTAACTACATGTTACTTTGTTTATTTCGTTCTGTCAAGAACACAAAATTATAGATCCATTTTTTCGAATTTCCACAATGAAGCAACAACAAATACAATTGACCATACCGAACTCATGATCAAGGACCCAAATCCAAAACCAGTCGATTGGACATCTCCAGATACGACGATGGATGCTAATTTTGGAAGAATCCATGGCGTCACATGAAACAGTTGTGGGATAATACTGCCCACTATACTTCCACCAAGAGCTGATGCAAGTGCTATTGCCAAAATGATAGCTCTATTTTTAGTGAATATCCCTAATACCATAGTCAACGTCAAATAGAATAGCGTATGGATCGACATGATTCCTACTCCTTTTAAAAATGAGATCAATGGAAAAAATTCACTCATTCGATAGGACAGCATCAAGTATGCGATTGTTGAAGGAAGTGCAATCAATAGAATGAATATTGCCATAGCATTTGAAATCAATTTTGATAATACATATGATTTTCTATTCACTGGTTTTGATAACATCCAAGTGCATATACCGTTTTCAAATTCTCCAACAAAAGAATCCGAAGTTAAAATGATGACACCAATGCCTATTGCAGCCATACCAAATTCAAAAAGTGCGGCCAGTCCAATCGATATGACATAGGCGGTAATCCCACCAGCTTGATTGAGTTCAGTTTCAGTGGCCATATTTGCTATTGTCGGTATGAACAACAGGTTGGCCATGAGACCGCATATGAGGATTGACCACAATACTGAATTCACCATCCACTTCTTCGTTCTCCACCAGGCAATATTTTCTTTGTAAATTAAGGTACTCAAACCTCTCATACTATTCTCCTTTTACTATATCCATGAAAACATCTTCTAGTTCATGTTTTTCTTTGTTAAATTCCAACACGGTTGTATTTTGGTCTTTCAAAATATGTCGCAATAAATCTTTTTCAGCGATTTTTTCATCTTGAACACTGATTTTCAAGATTGTTCTCTGATCATTCTCACGAATCCATACATCAGTAATCCATGGGAATTGATCAAGTGAGTGGATCAACCGGTCTTCAGCTTTATTTACAGTTACTGAATATATTGGACCCTTGTTTCCACCTATAATATTCTCAATTGGGCCAACAGTAGCCAATGACCCATTATTCAATATTGCCACTGAGTCGCTCACTCTCTGAACATCATCTAAAATATGGGTGGAATAGAACACAGTTGTGTTCCCTTTCAAACTCCTTATGATGCCCAGTACATCTTCTCTACCAACTGGGTCTAATGCAGCAGCAGGTTCATCAAGAATCAACAGTTCTGGACTGTTAATTAATGCTATGGCAATGCCTAGTCTTTGCTTTTCGCCTCCTGAAAATCCTTTTACTGGTCGATTGGCCTTGTGCTCGAGTCCAACCTTTTTCAATAATGAGTTGCATCGATTCAATACATCTTTATTGTTTCCGATATTGAAGAATCTCGCTATCAACAAGATATTTTCGCGTGCAGTCATATGGTCAATGAATTTTGGGTTTTGTGAAAGGTACCCCACACGCTCTCTTATTTTGACACTATCCTTTACAATATCCAGTCCAAACACAGTACCACTTCCTGAAGAGGGTTTCACGAGTCCCATAAGCATTTTTATAAATGTTGTTTTTCCAGCTCCATTAGGTCCCAGAAATCCAAGTATTGAGTATTCTGGAACACTAAGACTTACATTTTCTACTGCTTCAACATTGCCAAACACTTTTCTAATATTTTTTGTTTCAATCATACAGATTCTCCTTTTACCTAGTCGTTAATTCCAGTTTACAAGAAAAGGATAACAAAGCTTTCTTTCTTGCATTTTATCTTCTGCTTATGATTTGCTTAATTTCAGCATCTTAATAAAATGTGCATAAAAAAACCACCACAAATGATTTTGTGATGGTTTTTATTAAACTCTTTATCTATTTTTCATACGGAACCCATGCAAGGCCAACTAAATGGACGGCAATATTTTCACTTATGGCTCTGATTTCAACTTCCTCAAGTTCTTCTTTCATCACATCATAGCGATCTGATATCTCGACAAGTTGTTGTTCAAGTTCCAAATTGAGCTCTTCAAGTTGAACATCGATGGACTCCAAAAGTTCCTTTGCCTGTTCAATACCCTCTCCGCTTTTCAGAGCACGTGAGGTGCTTTTTACAGCAGTTCCAATTTTTGAGAC
Organism: Clostridiales bacterium; assembly: GCA_021107455.1. Lineage (GTDB taxonomy): Bacteria > Bacillota > Clostridia > Peptostreptococcales > Acidaminobacteraceae > Fusibacter_D. The sequence goes on from JAIOSU010000130.1 coordinate 22,890, forward strand.
CGAAGTTGCACTAATGCTTTTTCGTCCAAACAGAGCACCAAGTATTGCACTTCCTGCTGAAACGGCAGCATCCATTTTTCTCTGTGAGGCTCTACTGCTTTGCTTCTCAACTGCTTGCTCAGCCCGTTGCTTTCTATTCGTTAGCGTTTGAATTTTAGAAGCATATTTTTTCTTCATTGCCTCCAGATCTTCATCTCGCTTTTCATGAACCAAATGCTGCAATCTTATTCGGAAGTCACGTTCATCCTCTCCAAATTCCGAAACAACTTCCAAACCTGGACACGATAATAGTTTGAGACTTTTTTGAGTTCGAATATATTGGGTCAATAGTCTTTTCCAAGTATCATAATTTTTCGCATTTGTCGCAGCAACCGGATAACCCTCAAAAGACAATCCTTCAAGAGGATTCGAATCCAAATCATGAATCCCAATGTCAAGTGTCTCTGATTCACTCCAGTCGAGTGCAATTGGTCCATCATGAAGAGGTGTCAACATCGCATAGCTTTGTGAAACCGACACCTTATGTTTTGTACTGCTATAAAGAACATCTGCCATCCCTATCACTGATGGTTTATAAATTATCTTTCCACCTGATCCAAGGCTTGCTGGTAAATATACTTGTTTAATTTGTGGAGGCAATATTGGTGCAGTGGAAGTCATTTCATTTTCATGGTTCATATCTTGGCTCAGCAAACTTTGATTTTGATCTGGTTTAGCACTGACAGGCTCACTGGAATCCGTCATTGTTTTATGTACAATATAATTGGACGGAAGCGCTGTGATCTGATTTTTCGTCAGTGGTCCGGCCAAGTAGGACATAACCCACCTCGTGTTGAATATTATAGGTTCGTCTTCGTGAACACTATGAAGATAAAACACTCTCTGACCAATGCCCGCCAATATTTGCTCGGTTCGGGCTTTGTCGAATTTGCCACCGGCAGCCGCTCCTTCAAGTCCTGCCAGTACCCTTTCTTTATCGCGTTCTGTTTGAAGACGGCCTATGAACCAAGTCCCCGCATTGGA
>JAIOSU010000123.1 GCA_021107455.1 Clostridiales bacterium
TCGTATGCGTTGTGGCATGATGTTTGGTCTGATAAAAGATCGATGTGCACATCATTTTCCACTGCGTACTCTAGAAGGTCCACGATATTTCCATGGTAAGCTATGGCAATGGCACGCCCTTCAGCCTGATACTGTTTTGCTTTATTGAACGTCTCCTCAGGCGTTTCCAGAATTTCTGAAACCCACCCCTGCGAATGACGTGTTTCTATTCTTGAGTAATCCACTTCTGCAATGATACCAACGCCACCAGCGATTTCAACTGCTTTACCTTGTGCGCCGCTCATTCCGCCGAGACCTGATGTCACGAACAATCTGCCTTTAAGGTCTTCTCTTTCTGGAATACCGAGCTTGTCTCTTCCGGCATTGAGCAGTGTCGAGTAGGTACCATGAACGATACCCTGCGGTCCGATGTACATCCAACCACCAGCTGTCATTTGCCCGTATGACGCCACGCCAAGTGCCGCTGCACGATTGAAATTGTCAGCGTCATCAAACATGCCGATCATGAGTCCATTGGTGATGATGACTCTAGGAGCCGAGTTCTGTGATGCGAACAGCCCGAGCGGATGTCCCGATTGTACCACAAGTGTTTGCGTGTCGTTCATAACTTCTAGGTAACGCTTGATTAAATGATACTGCATCCAGTTCTGGCACACCGCTCCGGTCTCACCATATGTGATGAGTTCATAAGGGTATAATGCGATTGCAAAGTCGAGGTTGTTGTCGATCATCACTTGGATCGACCTTCCTTCAACCGTTTTTCCTTTATAGTCTTCTACGGATTTTCCAGTGATGTTGCCTACCGGTCTAAATCTATAACCGTAGATTCTTCCTTTGGTCAAAAGCTCTTCGAGGAACTCTGGCGCAAGTGTCTCATGCCATTTCTCAGGCACATATCTCAGCGCGTTCTTGAGTGCGAGTTCGATCTCGTCCTGGTTGAGTGTCAATTCGCGTTTTGGAGCTCTACGAATGCCTTTTTCAAACTCCGGATAATCCGGTAATGTGTCGAAAAGGTCTTCAAGTTTAACTTTCATTGATTTTTCAATTGCGTTGTTGTTCATCATAATAATATCCCTCCACCTACATAATACGTTTAATAGGATTATATTCCCGATGCGTCTATTTTTTGTCCACAGAATAGACGTTACATTCTGAAAATCTTATGGACTTTGAGTGCGGTCTGGATCGCGTAACGGTCTTCTTCGCTTTCGAGGTCTTTTTTGATGATTTCCTGTATTCTTCCAAGGCGGTAAAGGATCGTGTTATAATGCGTGAACAACATCTCGGACATTTTTTTAAGGTTTCCGTTGCATTTGTAATAGACCTGAAGCGTCTTGATGAGTTCGGTGTCTTTACGTGCGTCATAGACCATCAGCGGCTCAAGGATCTCATTGAAAAATATTTCGAGTTCGTTTTTGATGCCGCTGTTGGACAGCACTTTGTAAATACCCATTTCCTCGAAGAAAACAACATCCTCCTCCAAATAACCCACTGCACCTTCAAGTGCTTTTGATGCATCGAGCAGACTTCTGTGGACCATGTTGAGGCCTTTGCAGATTCGTCCGACGCCCATTTTAGTCTGATGTTTTTTCATTTTTGTCTTGAGGATATCGTAAATGTATTTGGAGTACCGCTTGACGACAGGACCGCCTTCGCCTTCTTTCAACATGACCAGGATGAAAATGCTATCACTTTTGTTGAGAATTAAATAGGATCTTCCCATATCCTTGCAAATGAGTTCAGCAAGGTATGCGGCTTTCAGCGCCTTTTCGGATTCATCGACCCCATTTCTGGTGGAGATACTGATGTTGAGCATCACGTAATTTGCATTTTCAGAGAATCTGAAATTCGATGCGCGCTCCACAGCTTTCATGCGTCTTTGCTCATCCAGTGATATCAAGTCGTCAAAGAACTCGATCTTATATTTGTTCTCCACTTCTTGGACGGAGATTTTCTTTAAGAACTCGAGCGCGATGATGTTGGAAGCGGCCTCGAGACCGAGTTTGTCATAATTGGATATGGATTGGTCTTTTCCATATGTGACGATATGACCGTACACCTGGTTTTTGACAAAGATCGGAATGATCAGCCGTTCGATTTCCCTATCCTTGAACATGATCTTGTCCCATATGAGTTTTGAGTTCTTTCCATCGAGCTGAATGCTCTCAATGTTTTCATATAAAAGTGCATAGTCGTTTTCAAACTCATTTTTGATGAAAAACGTATCTTCAAAATAGTAGTCTCTGATGAAGACTGGAGAAGAGATGGTTTTATGGATGCTTTTGAGCACATCCTCTATGTTGCCACCCTCGACGACAACATTCATCGTATCTTTATGTAATGTTTCTACGCGCTGAAGGACATTGGTCTGTTTGCGGAACATCAAATTGTAGACAACTGAAAAGATTTCCGTGAACGAGACATCATAATTGAGGTCCAATAGCGCAAGTCCCTTTTCGTTGCATACTTCTATCACTTCCGGCATGATTTCATCCAGATATGGCGTGACTTTGATGAATACCGCCGATACTTTTTTGGATGCCAGTGCGCTGAAAAACTCTATTTGATCGTGAAGCGTCAATTTCTCGAACATTTGGCCTGTCGTAAGTACTATTTGCCCGTCTTGTTCAATCCAGTTGATGATTTCGCGATCAAGCATGACATTGACAGATGTGATCTGTTGTTCGTTCAAATCTTCTCTGGTCAATAATTTCGATGATTGAAACAACTGTAGTGCCAATACCTCATCCAAAAAAACACTTGATTCATTTTTCAAAGACTTATCCCCCTGTTTATTACTTATTAATAATACAATTATATCAAATCAAGTGTTTTCTACAACTTATTATTTTTTCGTTGTGTTGTTTGAACATAAAATTTTTTGTGAAACAAAAAATCGCGTAGGTAAGTTTCCGAAGGAAACTTATTAGCGTCTCAGCTGACATCTAGAGATTTAACTGAAACAAAACTTAGGAACCGATGCATATTATCTAAATTAGGGGTTATGTCCAAAAATAAAAAACCCCCTGAACTCCAGGGGGTTTGAATATCAATTGGGGACAGGTCCAAATTGGTACCTGCTATCCATTTAAAACTAATTTGATTAGTAGTTACCTTGAGCAAGCATTGCTTCAGCAACTTTTTTGAAACCAGCGATGTTTGCACCAGCAACCAAGTTGTATCCGAAACCGTACTCTTGTGCAGCAGTTGCAGCATTGTCATGAATAGTTTTCATGATTTGTTGTAACTTAGCATCAACTTCTTCTGCAGTCCAAGAATAACGCATAGAGTTTTGGCTCATTTCAAGCGCTGAAGTAGCAACGCCACCAGCATTTGCAGCTTTAGCAGGACCAACGATTACGCCTTTTTCGAGTAAGAACTCAAGCGCTTCGTTTGTACATGGCATATTAGCAGCTTCACAAACAAATTTAACGCCATTGTCTACGATTTGCTGAGCGTGCTCGATTCTGATTTCATTTTGAGTAGCACATGGAATCATGATGTCAGCTTTAACGCCCCAAGGTCTTTCGCCTGGGAAGAATTTAGCGCCGAATTTCTCAGCATAAGGAGCAACGATGTCTTTTCCACTAGCTCTAAGGTCAAGTAAGAACTCAATTTTCTCACCAGCGATACCAGCTTCATCAAGAATGTATCCGTCTGGACCAGAAATAGTGATAACTTTTCCGCCAAGCTCAGTAACTTTAAGAGCAGTACCCCAAGTTACGTTACCAAATCCTGAAAGTGCAACTGTTTTACCTTCGAAAGTCTCACCTTGTGCCTTGAGCATTTCTCTTGTGAAGTAAGTTACACCATAACCTGTAGCTTCAGGTCTGATCAAAGATCCACCATATGATAAACCTTTTCCAGTCAATACGCCATTTTCAAATGCGCCTTTGATTCTTCTATATTGTCCATAAAGGTATCCGATTTCTCTTCCACCAACACCGATGTCGCCAGCTGGAACGTCTACGTCTGGACCAATATGTCTATATAATTCTGTCATGAAGCTTTGGCAGAATCTCATTACTTCTGCATCCGACTTGCCAGATGGGTTGAAGTCCGAGCCACCTTTACCACCACCGATAGGAAGACCAGTCAATGAGTTTTTAAATGTTTGCTCAAAACCTAAGAACTTGATAATACTAATGTTTACAGATTTGTGGAAACGGAGACCGCCCTTGTAAGGTCCGATTGCGCCGTTGAATTGAACTCTGAATCCTCTATTGACGTTGAGCTTTCCAGCATCGTCAACCCAAGGTACTCTGAATGAGATTTGTCTTTCCGGTTCAGCCATTCTTGCAAGAATGTTACCTTCGATGTACTCTGGATGCTTTTCTAAAACTGGCTCCAAAGATTTGAATACTTCTTCTACAGCTTGTAAGAATTCTGTCTCATTTGCATTACGGTTCTTAATTTCTTCAAATACCTCTTCAATATACTTCATTTCAAACATCTCCTTTAAAATGATTTGAGGTTACCCTCTAGCCGACATGGCAACTACCTTTAAAGATTGTTAAAAAAATATTAATGTGCCAATCGACTTAATTTTAACACATTCCACTTATAGTGTAAACTATATAAAAGTTTTTATCTAGAAACTTTTTTCAATAATTAACAAAATTTAATACGCCCGGGTGGGCGCTTTTCATCCCGGCAAATTAATAATGATTATCATTGTAATACAGCTGTTTTTGGAGTATTTTGTGACTCTACTATTGTTTGATAAAACTCTATCATATTATAATGAGTTAAGATTTTAAATTGAAATCAACCCATATTTATAAGGAGGTATATTATGTACGTAATTAATGATTCTTGTATTTCTTGTGGCGCTTGCGAGCCAGAATGTCCAGTAAACGCAATCACAGCTGGTGACAGCATTTATGTAGTAAGCGATGCTTGCATCGACTGTGGCGCTTGTGCAAATGTTTGCCCAGTAGACGCTCCACAACCTCAATAAGAGAATAATTAACATGAAAACACCCGACTCGGGTGTTTTTTTTGGTTCTGGTTTTGAACCTTTCCTGCTTTCCCGCTTATCCTGCTCTTCCTTTACACAGAGAATTTCAGATATGCAAAGACGCTAATAAGTTTCCGAAGGCTAGTATAGTTTCGCTTCGATAGCATCTGTAAATATCAGCTGAGACGCTAATAAGTTTCCTTCGAAAACTTAACTACGCGATTTTTTGCTTCGCAAAAAATTATGTACCAATCTGCACCTGTCCCCAATCGGTACTTGTGTCTATGACCAGATCGCACTTTTCTTTGATTCCAAGCGCATCGAAGTAGAGGTTCTCAAGGGGAATCCATTTTTCGATGAAGGATTTGAGTTTTTCTGGACCATTGCGCTTAAGGATTCGTTCACACTGGGTTTCGTAATCATGGGAAATGAACACTTTGAGGTCGAAAGCATCGATCAGTTGTGGATGCAGTGCGTAAGCACCTTCGACAATATTGATTTTCCTAGGAGTCACAAAGACAGTTTCGCCCAGCCCCTGAGCCTGACATGAGAATTTCCTGTACATAAACCCAGATCCCGTTAGCAATGGGGTCATCACGTCTTTTTTGAACCGGACATAATCGACATTGCCCCCTGGCTCAGCCATCCGCTGCTCAGTTTTCATGATTTCCGGCAAATAAAAATCA
>JAIOSU010000014.1 GCA_021107455.1 Clostridiales bacterium
ATGCAGAAGTGCTACCTTCAGTTTTTCTTTGTTGTAGTTATTGGAACCTTTCTTCTTATTGGAAAGCCTTCTTTGTGCTTTGCCAAGTTGTTTCTCGTATTTCCTGAAGTACTTAGGGTTGGGGACTGGAAAGCCGCCTGAGGTTACTAGGTAATCCTTCAGTCCCAAGTCAATGCCGATTTCCCCTGTGGCTCTTGGCATCATCTCAATCTCTGTGTCAACACAGATAGAGATGTAGTATTTGTATGTACCTGTTCTTGAGATTGTGACATTCAGGATTTTGCCTTTCACTTCTCGGGACTTTGCGAACTTTACAAAACCCAGCTTTGGCAGCTTGATAAGATTATCCCTGATCTGGATATTGCCATTCACCATTTGGGAGCGGTAGCTCTGTTTAGGGCATCTTTTGTCTTTGAAATTTGGAAATGTAGCCAGCTTCTTGAAGAATCTGGAATAAGCGCTGTCCAGATCCCTTAAAGTTTGCTGAAGGGAAGTTGATTCCACTTCCTTCAGGAAAGGGTATGCTTTCTTTAGGATTGTGAGTCTTTTGGCATACTCATTGTAGCCAAGGTATTTATCGCTTTTTGACAGGGCCAAAAAATGGTTGTAGATGAATCTGCTACAGCCGATGTTTTTATTGATCAGTTCAGCTTGATTAATTGTTGGATATATTCTATATTTGTAGGCTCTGTGCATATGAATCAACCCCTTGCAAATAGTATATCACAACACACAGCATCGAACAAGTGTTCTTTTGAAAAATCAGGCAATTCAACCGCAATTCATCTCCCACCTAAGAGGAAGAAGTATTCTTGCTAGTGATGATAAAAAATGCTCCCCGGTTGGGGAGCATCAAATTTTGCTATACTCGTTCTACAATATACTCGATCTCAAAATAGTCAAAATCAATTTCTTCAATAAAGTGTTGAGCTCTAAATCGTGTCTTATTGATTTGATCCATTTCAAGTGTGTTGTCGCTCATCCACATCGGATTTGCAATATCAAAAAGGTTACATAAGTCCTCAATGCCTTTAGAGATCATTTCTTCGACGGTCAAATCTTCTTGAAACATTTCAAGAACATGACTTTGGACAAGATTATTTTTTTTTACTATTTTTCCCCAGAGTTTAAACAATAGAATCTCCTATTTTGTAATTTATTGTGACTCTATTAGTTTAACAGGAAGTGGGTCGTTTGTGTACCAAAATATTATTAATCGCGATTGGAAAAATGATATAATTAATAAAAAGGATCAGGAGGCAATAATGATCAAGAATCAGTGGTACGCTATCATGGAAAGCAAAGAAGTTAAATCAAGACCGGTTGGCGTCACTCGTTTAAATGAAAAGCTGGTTTTATGGCGAGATTCAAACGGCGTATTGTCATGCATTTTTGATCAGTGTTGTCATAGAGGAGCAAGTCTTTCTCTTGGATGTATTAAAGGGGACGAAATTGAATGTCCTTTTCATGGGTTTACATATGATGGTCTTGGTAAAGTAAAAACCATTCCTGCCAATGGAAGGGCAGCGGTGGTTCCTGATAGATTTAAGGTCAATGCCTATAGTGTTAAGGAAGCCTATGGTTTGATTTGGTTGTGGTATGGTGAGACCAACGAGAAACCACTCCCAGAGATTCCTTTTTTTGAAGATTTAAAAGAAGGTTTTATGTATGGGACATTTGCTGAAGTTTGGAATGTGCATTACACTAGGGCAATTGAAAACCAACTGGATGTCGTACACCTTCCATTTGTGCATGACACCACTATCGGGAAGGGCAATAGGACAATTGTCCATGGGCCTGTCGTGGAGTGGGATGGAGATTTGATGACTTTTTATGTGGACAACTCAGTCGATGATGGTAAAACTGTCCCATTAAAACCTAATGAAATCAAAGACTATAAACAACTTTTCAGTTTGCAATATCATGTCCCAAACTTGTGGCAAAACAGAATTTCCTCCAAAGTAAGAGTTTTTGCTGCATTTGCACCAATTGATGAGACCCACACAAAGATTTATTTGAGATTCTATCAAAAGTTTATACCGCTCCCAATGGTTGGACCGCTTATTGTAAGAATTAGCAATATTTTCAATCGCATAATTTTGCATCAGGATCGAAGGGTGGTACTGACACAATTGCCAAGGAAGTCAGAACTTGTAATGGGTGAAAATTTGATTCAAGGGGATTTGCCTATTATTGAATTTCGTAAGAAAAGGGCAGCACTAAAAGGTGAGCGGCCGATTGAATAGGAGGGCGTATGAGTAAGGTTATTGTATCAAATTGTGATTCATATGAACTGGAGACTTTAAAAGCGTCTATTCAAGACGCAGTTGATGCCGCCGGAGGATGGGAGAAATTCATCCAGAAAGATCAAAAAGTCCTTTTAAAGGTCAATCTTATTGGTCCTAAAAAAGCAGAAAAAGCTGCAACCACAAATCCGGAATTTGTTCGCGCCGTTGGACAACTGGTTAAGGCACAAGGTGCGAAAGTATATGTAGGGGATAGTTCTGGAGGTGCGATTGCCGGTATGGCACCCACCAAAAAAAGCTTTACAGTATCCGGGATCGAGAAAGTAGCTGATGAGGAAGGATTTACAATTGTCAATTTTGATGAGGTCGGTCCAGTATTGGTCGAATTGAATGATAATTATAATAAGGATTTGTATATCACTAAGATATTTTCAGAGATGGATGTGGTCATCAATCTGCCAAAGATGAAAACCCATTCCATGGGAATCTATACTGGAGCAATCAAGAATTTATTTGGCGCTATTCCAGGACTTAGGAAAGCACTTTATCATAAGAATGCTCCAAACCCTACAGAGTTTGGAGAGGTTCTGGCGGACATACACTGCGCCATTGAAAATATGCCCCTTCACATTATGGATGGAGTCATCTCGATGCAAGGAGAAGGTCCAACAGCTGGAACACCTTATTATGCAGGTAAGATTCTCGTTTCAGAAGATCCTCTTGCCCTGGACAGAATTGCGATTGGAATGATGGGGATCAATCCAGATAGGGTTTCCATCCTAAGCGCGAGCATTCGGCGCAAAATCGGCGAATGGAGTATTGACAAGATTGAAGTTGTTGGAGACGCTTCTGTGCTAGAGAAATATCAACTTCCAAAAGGCTATACTCAAAATATTGTAAAAGATCACAGCAAAGTAAAAAACGTCATAGATTTTTTCAAAGTCGTTCCAGTGGTCAATCAAAAGAAATGCATCGGATGTAATTCCTGTGTGGACAGTTGTCCGGTAGAGGCAATTGATCGAGAAACCAAGCTGATCAATTATGATTTATGTATTGATTGTTTGTGCTGCCATGAATTATGTATGAGTGAAGCGGTGGATCTGAAATCAAATAATAAAATGGTGGGTGTGGTTAGGGCTATTTCAAGTTTGTTCTATAAGTAAGTGAATTTAAGGGGAATATATATGAAAAATGTTTTGATTGAATACATGAAAATGTTTGTTGATTTGCCTGAAGAAGAACTGCATGAAATTGCACGGAACGTGCCTATGCAGGCATTTGAAAAAGGGACAGTTTTGCAGGAACAGGGTGAACCTGTGAATCGGTGTTACTTTGTTTTAAAAGGCCTCATAAGACAATATCATTTTGATGAGGACGGATACGAAATAACATCGAATTTTTATATGGAAGCTGAAAGTGTCACGATATTTTCAGCAAAAAACGGGGAAGCTTTGTCCCCATTTTTTCTTGAGTGCATAGAAGATTGTAATCTGGTTGTCGGCGACTTATCAACGGAAGGACTAGCCTATGAGTCAAATCCCACTCTGCGGGAAATGACTCGTATGATGATAGAAAGCGATCTTGGTAAACTCCAAGAAGCTTATACCCACTTCATATCTTCATCTCCAGAAGAGCGCTATCGAACTTTGCTTGAAGAGAAGCCGCTGCTAATAGAACGCGTTGCACAGCATCAGCTTGCCAGTTATCTTGGAATTACACCGGAATCATTAAGTCGCATTAAAAAAAGAGTATCAAGTCATCTGCGTTTGGCTAAATAATCAGGAGCTAATTTTTTGCCTCGAATTAAAAGCCATACCGCAAGCGACAGTTCCGAAAGCATCATCGGAATGCTTAGAATAGATTCAATAAATGCCGTTGATGAGTTCAATTGTGGAAAAAATACGTATAAACCGTGAATCAACGTATAACCGATTCCCCCAAATATCAGTAAAATACTGAGCCATAGGGGGAATCCTTTTGATTTGAACAACACAAGTCCTGTGACAACCAAATGTAGTCCAAAAACAATCAATCCCCAAAACCATATGTTTTTAAAAAGACTTGTTTGTTCGAGAACTTTTAGAGCCTCAGAAGGACCATTTCCAATTTGACCAAGAATCATGGCAAGTTGCCAAACAGCATACCCTAAAATAATGGTGTAGATGAACCTGAGTAGTCCTGATACCATAGCCCCTTTTGCATTGACTGCTCTAAGATAGATATAAATACCGTAAGATACAGCAAGATCCGCTAGGATGATGATTCCCCATGCAAATAGTTCTAAAATGAATAAGTTCTCTTTAGATGTTAGATTCATGA
>JAIOSU010000047.1 GCA_021107455.1 Clostridiales bacterium
AAATTTTATTTATGTGATTAAAAAAATATAAGTAGATCGTCAAAATCTCAAGATTTTAGACGATTTTTTCTTTAGGGATGTTATAATGGAATTATTAAGGAATGGGGGAGAGCCAATGTCTAATATGGATTTAATTTCGAAATCGGAAGAGCAATTATTGAAATCGCTCGAGCTCGCTTTTCAATCAAATGATTTGTCTTCCTTAAAGGAGTGTCATGATCATTTGGCACGTCTATATGAGAAAAATGGTAATTATGAAAATGCCTTTGAGCATTTTAAAGCTTATGACACCCTCAGTCATCAATTATCCACTGAGAAGGAAAGAGACGAAATCAAGAGAATTCAAGCTAGGTTTGATGAAGAATCCAAGCGTAATGAAGCTGAAATTGATAAACTGAGAAATGTGGAACTGAAAAACAAGACGACTGAACTTGAAAAAACTCTAAAAAATCTGGCTTTAATTGGTCAAATAGGACAAAGACTCACGTCATCAACAGATATGGATGAAATTTTTGACATTCTCAGAAATTCTATTTATGCTCTTATGACAGTTGATGTGTTTGGTTTGGCGCTTTACAGTGCAGAAGATGAAAAAATCCTATATAAATATTTTGAAGAGAAGGGGGATCCGATGCCTCTTCTTGAAATTGATATTCATGATAGAATGTCATTAGCATCCTATTGTATTCTTGAAGAGCAAGACTTATTTATCAGGAGTTTTGATGATGAATACCAAAAATACTTACCTCATTATGAATACGTCTCCATTGGTGAAAACCATGATGAAACAACCCATTGTATCGTATATTGCCGATTGATCTCAGAAGAGGGATGTATTGGACTCATAACATTACAAAGCTATAAGCCGTATGATTATTCCATTAATGATTTTGAGATTATCAAAGCTTTGGCCTCATATGTGGCAATTGCCATTTCCAATGCACAAAAGAAAAACATCATCCTTGAAAAAGCAAAGCAACTTGAGTTCCTGAGCTATAATGATTCTCTCACGGAAGTTTACAATAGACGATTTTTCAATGAGACTGTGGAAAAATTCAGGGTTACCAATACAACAAATCTTGGACTGATCATAGGTGACATGAACCATCTTAAGCACATCAATGATAATTATGGCCACGGCACTGGAGATCGTTACTTGGTTGAAGTAGCTACGATATTAAAAAGATGTTCGGATACAGAACTTGTCTTCAGAATCGGTGGTGATGAGTTTGCTATAATCATCGAAGAGGCAAACGTTCAAAAGTTGCAGCAAATTATGGATCTTATCAGGCATGAATGTGATCGTTACAGATTTGAGTATGTTCCTCTCTCCATTGCGCTGGGTTATGACATAAGAATCAGTGAACACACTACTTTTTCTGATGTCTTCGCTACAGCTGAATCCAACATGTACAAGGAAAAAGGTCGTTACCATAAATAATTATGAGAATATTAAATCCCTCTGGCGAGAGTGCCAGGGGGATTTTTGGGTTAACATAATTGTTACAAAATTAAAATAGTGGGTATTATGTCTATAACACATTTTTAATCATTGACTAGGAAATTGGGCACGATGATGCGTGGCTCGTAATTGGGCACTTGAGACACGTGGAGTGAATAGTGCAACCGACCTTTCCCAAATTTGTGGAAAGGGCGCGATGAAGTGTGCTTCTTAAATGGGCACTTGAATCACATGGAGCGAATAGTGCAACCGACCTTTCTTTAGACTTCCGTTTAAGGAAAGGAGATTTTATTATGAAAAAAGCATTAAAATTCCTGACGGCGATAACGTTATCGTTATTGCTTATTTTTGGAAGTACGCTTGGTAGCTTTGCAACCCCAAGCACCAGCATACATCTGAAAACAGGTACGTACAAGACTGAACTTGCAGGACTTGAATTTTATGTGTACTTGGAAGGTCATGTTGGAGGAAATTCCGATTTTTACTCTTATCTCGGAGATGATCCTGTAACTATACTTCCGATGAGTACTACAGGAGGAAGTGGCCAGTACACCACTACTGACTTGGCTCTAGAAGTTGATCCAGAAATTCTTTACTTTTTAATCGGTGGGATCAAGTATTATATTCCTACACACATCGATTACATTGGTAAAGAAGGTGGCGGAACAATAAACTATGAGATCACCGCAATGCCTGAGCCACCACTTGGAAGTATTACAATCAATAAAACTCTATCTGGTGACGAGCCAATGACAGATGCTGATTTCTATTTTGAGATTTATCAAGTTGGCGACCCTGATGTGCTATTTGATACTGTGAGCATTAGTGGTGCAGGCCAAATTGAGGTCACTGAAGTACCTCTAGGTGAATACTATGTTGTAGAGGTTGATGTTCCAGATGATTACGATTTGGAGTCTTTGAACAATCAATCTGCAGATGTTACACTTCAAATGACAAATCCGTCTGTAACATTTGATAATTCGTACACAGAGCCTCTTGGAACAATAACCATCACTAAAACACTTTCGGGAGCGACACCTCCATCTGATGCGATGTTTGAATTCAAAATTCTTATACCGGGAGAACCTGAAGAACTTTACGCTACTGTATACATTACAGGTGCAGATACTGAAGTTGAGATGGATGTCCCAATGGGAGATTACATTGTACGAGAAGTGAATTTACCAATGTATTATTACCTGAATTCTACCAACAATCAAATGGCAAATGTAAATGAACAAGTAATGAACCCAGAAGTGACGTTTGATAACACTTATAGAGAACCAGATCCTGAACTTGGTTCAATAACAGTGATCAAGACATTATCCGGTGATACACCGATGGAAGATGCAACTTTTGAGTTTGAACTCTATAGAGTTGGAACTGATGGAAGAGAAGATCAATTTATCGGTTCAACAATGATTATGGGAGAAGGCTCACATACATGGTATGATTTGTTTGATGGAGATTACTATGTAAAAGAAGTCAATATTCCTGATGATTACACCTTGAATTCTGATAATGATCAAATGACAATGGTCAATGAAGAAATGATGGATTCAGAAGTGACTTTTGATAATATTTATACAGAGCCACACGGATCAATCACTATCCATAAGACACTTTCAGGAGCAACCCCTCCAACTGAAGAAGAATTTGAATTCCAGATTATTATTCCTGGAGAAGTTGAAGAGCTTTATGCTACTGTTTTCATTACAGGAGCAGACACTGAAGTTGAGATGGATGTTCCAATGGGAGAATACATTGTACGAGAAGTGAATCTTCCAATGTATTATTATCTAAATTCTGATAACGATCAAATGGCAGATGTCAATGAAGAAGTAATGGACCCAGAAGTGACATTTGACAACACTTACAGAGAACCAGATCCTGAAATGGGTACAATCACAATCACTAAGACGCTATCCGGTGCAACCCCTCCAACTGATGAAGAATTCGAATTCCAGATTATTATACCTGGAGAAGTTGAAGAGCTTTATGCAACTGTTTTCATAACAGGAGCAGATACAGAAGTTGAGATGGATGTTCCTATGGGAGAATACATTGTAAGAGAAGTAAATTTACCAATGTATTACTACCTAAATTCAAGCAATGATCAAATGGCAGATGTCAATGAAGAAATAATGGACCCAGAAGTGACATTTGATAACACTTATAGAGAACCGGACCCAGAACTAGGTACTATTACAATTATCAAAGACATCATTGGCGATACACCTCCAAGTAATGCAACATTTAATTTCCAATTGGTTGGACCGCTTGAAGATGAAGGCAACACAACTAGAAACTTCTCAATTGTTGGAGAAGGCAATAGTGTTTTCGTTGACTTGATGCCTGGAGTTTACAGAATTACAGAATCTACTCCACCTACAAACTACTCAATAGAAAGCGGCAATAATGCATTAATTTCAATTGAGCAAGTATTGACTGCAACAGCAACCGTTACAAATAGATATACCGCACCTACTCCAGATCCTGATCCAGACCCAGATCCAGACCCAGATCCAGATCCAGATCGAGGAATAGTGCGTGTACACTATGTAGACATAGACGATAATTTACTTGATCCAATCTTCGAATTCTCAGGACCAGTTGGAACAAACTATGGTACTGCTGCTAGATCATATGAAGATTTGGAACTCGTAGAAACACCTGGTAATGCCTTCGGATCTTTCATTGATGGCACAATCGATGTATTCTATGTGTACTCACCTCCTGTGGAAGAAGCAATAATCCTTCCTATAGAGGAAGAAGAGGTACCACTTGCAGTTCCTGAAGTCCCTGATGAAGAAATCGTTCTTGAAGAAGAGGTTCCACTTGGTGATGCGTTGCCACAAAC
>JAIOSU010000303.1 GCA_021107455.1 Clostridiales bacterium
TAATAAGCAGGAACAGAAAATCAGGGAAATGATGAAAGAGACTTTCAAACCTGAATGCTTAAATAGAATAGATGATATCGTCGTATTCAGGGCACTTCTTCGTGATGAATTAAGACAAATTATTGAATTGCAGCTAAATGAAGTTAACGATGAAGTCAAAGAAAAAAATATGGTGCTTGAAGTATCACAAGAAGTCAAAGATCTTATTTTGGATCAGGGCTTTGATGACAAGTATGGTGCTAGACCACTTAGAAGAACAATTCAAAAGCTTATAGAAGATGAGATAGCAGAACTCTATATCAGAAAATTGCTCAAAGAAGGCAACTTGCTGAGTGCTGTTGTAGAAAACAAAAAAGTTAAAATAAAAGTCAAGGCATAGTGGGGGATCGATGTTTCTAAAATTAGAGGTTGAGGAAAAGGAAAAGTGGTTAAAAACCAATTATCCCAACAAAGTTCATTTTGCAGGTTCGAAATCTCCCATGGTTAAACGTGTGGATCAAATCAACAACAATAAAAAGAGCAATACAAAGCAGTTGATTCCAGTGGAGGGCATTTGGGCCAACCAGTTTGTCATAGGGTATAACCTGAAGATTGATTACATTTTGGTTGCAGTTGAGTCCATTGTGACCCCGGAAGCATATCAAATGCTAGAAAAACTCATTGCACATGCACCAGATGTCTACTTGATTTCTAAGAAAACCATGGATCAGGTGTCGGAAAGCGGCAACCCTGCCGGGATGATTACACTATGTTACTTTCCAGTTAAAACTCTTGATGATTACACACCGAAAAGAAGTAATTTGGTCATGATTATGGACGGTCTGGAAATACCGGGCAACGTGGGTACAATCACAAGATCGGCAGATGGAACAGATGTGGATTTGATTGTGATTTGTAACCGTAAGACAAGATTGACCCATCCTAAGTTCATAAGGAGCTCTCAAGGGTCCTGTTTTAAGATTCCAATTGTGGAAGATGAGTTTGACAATGTTTCGAAATGGTTGTTGAGACACAATTTCAAGATTATTTTGACAGACACGGATGGTGCGGTAGATTATTTCGATGAAGAGTATTCTGGAAATATTGCCATAATCATGGGAAGTGAACGACATGGTATATCTAGAGAATGGTATACACTTCCATATCAAGCTGTTAAGATCCCTATGTTTGGCGATTGCGACTCACTCAATGTCGGCATCGCGGCAACCGTAATTTTATATGAGGCAACCTTGAAACGGAAAGGCTTGCTTAAGAGATAAAAAATAGAATGCCTTTGGGCATTCTATTTTTTATCTCTTAAGCAAGCGCGTAGTTAAGTTTCTGAAGGAAACTTATTAGCGCCTCAGCTGATATCTCGAGATGTTCTTGGAGGAAACTATACTAGCCTTAAAACACAGGAGCCTATGTGTCTATGTTCCACTTACTACGTAAGGAAACTTATTAGCGTCTCAGCAATTTTTTTAGAGTGTCCCAGACAATACTTGCCCTTTTTTGATGTAAGATTCCATAATGGATTCAGGCACTAAGCTACCGCCCGTTGCCCAAGATATATGAATTGATTTTTCCATTTTTTCAAGCAAACCATTTTCCGCGAGATGTCCAAATCCTTCACTATCATATAGCATCTTGATTGGCCCGATCAGTCCAGCAAGTGCAGAGGGTTCAAGATTCATTGATTCTGCCTCATGCATGATATAGAGCATGAAATAAAGCTTATCGTCTGAAATTGTATAAATGCCATCGATCAGTGGTGTTAACACTTGACCCACGAAACCTGAGGCACGACCGACTGCAAGACCATCGGCATCAGTCTTGAGGTCTATGTCTATATCGCCAACGGATATTCTGTCATGTTTTCCTGTTGCCATACCCAGCATCATGCAGGGTGCATGAGTCGGCTCAGCAAGGAAAACATAGGCATCGTCGCCAAAAACGAGTTTGATCGCATAGGCTATTCCGCCTGGTGCACCACCAACTCCGCAAGGTAGGTAGACAAACAGAGGGTGATCAGCGTTCACGATTATTTTTTGATCAATCATTTGTTGTTTTAGTCTTAGTGCGGCTACTGCATACCCTACAAATAACTCATAGGAGTTCTCATCATCGACAAAGTAACTGTATGGATCGGATAAGGCGCTTTTGCGCCCTTCTGCAACTGCAACAGAATAGTCGGAATCGTGTAAAACCACAGTGACCCCTTTACTTCTGAGCAAATCGATTTTCCAGGCTTTTGCATCATGGGACATATGTACCAAGACATTAAAACCAAGTGCACTACCTATGGTGCCAATGCTGAGTCCAAGGTTTCCTGTAGAACCTACTACGATTGTATATTTTCTAAAAAGCGATTTGAACTTTTCCTCTGCAAAACAGCTATAATCCTCTTCAATATTGAGTATGCCTTCATTAAGTGCGAGGGTTTCTGCGAATTTTATGATCTCATATACACCACCACGCGCTTTGATCGAGCCCGATATGGGAAGTAGATTGTCCGCTTTTAGAAACCACTGCCCCAAGATACGACCACCAACAAATGGAATGACGGATTTTTGAAATTCAGGAATACTGATCAGAGGTGATTCGATGATGCCATTGCTTTCAGATGATTCTGGGAATGCGGAAACAAAAAAAGGAGCAAATCGTCTCAATCTTTGGTCTGCATCCATGACATCTTCCAAATCAGGTAATTCAGGATGTGTTTTTTGTAGCAGTTCCATGGCTTTTTCAGAACTGATCTTATTTGGGTTCACCCATAAAGTTTCACTATAGTGTTTCATTTCGTCAATCAAGTGTTCTATCGATTTCATATGAAGCTCCTTTCTGATGATTTTATAGTATCAAATTTTTGGAGGATTTAAAATATATGATTCAAATGTTATAATAGTCCTATCATGAAAATAAGGAGAACATTATGAAATATAAGCAAACCATTTTAATGGCCTTGAGTTTGATTATCCTAGTCAGCTTTTTTATACCGTGGTTCACAATAAATAACGAATTTGATATGTTTGCCACATCCGATTCCGGATTCTCCGGATTTACTCTAGTCAAAGGCATTCACTATGCCGCGCCGATGGTTTCAGCATTTGGGAGTGCTTATGGATTTCCTTTTGCCGCAAATGCAATCTATCTTGGATATGCGCTTGTATTGATTCCAATCCTTGGACTGGTTGCAATCATTATGAGTGGCATGAGAAAACCATCGTCTAAATGGGTTCATTTTGCACAATTTGTTTTAATGCTTGTCGTAATCCTGCTATTGACCGTTGTTGTCAATTTGAACGATGATATGCGACAGCTTTACAGTTCAGTACTCAAACTTTCCATTGGCTTGCCGATTGCAATGATTGCTTCTATAGCTGGAATGGTTTTAATATTTGGAAAAAGCAAATTCGAATGACGATGAAAGGACGTGGATATTTTCCACGTCCTTTCAGACTGTAGACAAACGTCCAAATCCATCGTTACTGGATAAAATCCAATTCAGTTACGACGCTATAGGTCGCGCCTTTACTGGATTTCATCCGTGCCTTGACTTTGAACGTTAACTACAGCCTACAGTTTGATGACTTTGTCATCACCCTGAAAGGACGTGGATAATATCCACGTCCTTTGTGAGTTTCGGATCGTTAAATCCGTTCTTTTGGAATATAGTGCGTGTGTAAAAGGTCATGTGCCTTATGGGAATTTGGTTCACCAAGGAACTCATCATAAATCTGTTTGATGTATGGATTCTCATGTGATTTTCGAAGTACTTTGCCTTGATCTTCCTGGTAAATGGCGAGTTGTCTTTGCTTAATGATGTCCATGTCACCATGATGATAAGGTTGACCACCACCGCCGATGCAGCCACCAGGACATGCCATGATTTCAATCGCATCGAATTGTGAAATGCCATCACGAATGTCATTGAGCAGTTTTCTGGCGTTGCCAAGACCATGAGCTATGCCGATACGTAGATTCATATCACCAACTTTTACGGTTGCAGATCTGATTCCCTCGAGACCTCTAAGTTGTACAAAATCCACTTTTTCGAGAGTTTCATTGGTGATCCATTCGTAAGCGGTTCTTACTGCAGCCTCGATGACTCCACCAGTAGTACCGAATATGACTGAAGCGCCTGTGCTTTGGCCAAGCAATTGATCAAAGTCACTGTTTGGCAAACCTGCGAAGTCTATTCCCGCTATTTTCAGCATTTGACCAAGTTCTCTTGTAGTGATGACGATATCCACATCGCTGTTCTGGTCTTTAGTGAGTTCAGGTCTTGCCGCTTCGGCTTTTTTTGCTAGGCATGGCATGACGGATACAACAACGATATCTTTTGGATCCAATTTCATTTTTTGAGCATAATAGGTTTTGATCATGGATCCTAGCATAATTTGTGGTGACTTACATGTTGATGGAATATCGAGCAAATCAGGAAACTGATGCTCGAAGAATTTTACCCAAGCCGGGCAGCAACTTGTAAGCATTGGCAAACGACCACCGTTTTGAATTCTGTGGATGAGCTCGGTGGCTTCTTCCATAATGGTGAGGTCAGCACCGAAATCAGTATCGAAAATGGCGTCAAAGTCCAGCGCTCTAAGGGCACTGACAAGTTTGCCAGTTGTGATTGTACCAGGATCCATATCGAACATCTCACCTATAGCAACTCTGACAGCAGGAGCTACCTGAACCACCACATGTTTCTTTGGATTGTTAAGGGCACTCCATACCTTTCCGGTATGGTTCATTTCGGTTAATGCTGCAGTTGGACATACCGCAACACATTGACCACAGAAGGTACATGAAGTGTCCACCATATCGAGATGGAATGCAGGTCCTACAAATACATCAAAACCGCGGTTGACTGCAGAGAGAATACCGCAGGTCTGGACTTCATTGCACATAGTTTCGCATCGTCTGCACATGATGCATTTGTTGGGATCCTTGATCAGTGCGTAAGAAGAATCATCTATCGGATAATTCATCTTCTCGCCAGTGTAATGAATTTCGCGGATGCCCAGTTCCTGGGCAAGCGCTTGAAGGTCACACTCCAGATTTTTCGCACATGTCAGGCAATCAAACGGATGGTTGGATAGCAAGAGTTCCACTGCTGTTCTTCTGGCTATGATAGCACGCTTGGTATCGGTTCTTATGACCATGCCTTCAGTACACAATTCCGAACATGAAGGCACAAGTGCGGCTCTACCTTCCACTTCCACCATACATACTCTGCATGATGCACTTTGATTGATGATGCCAAATTCTTTGAGATTCATATGACAGAGTGTTGGAATCTTGAGATTCACTTCTCTTGAAGCTTGAAGAATGGTGGTTCCTTTTGGTACCTGGATAGATTTTCCGTTAATTGTAATATTCAGCATTTTAAGATTCCCCCCTTCACGGCTTGATTACAGCATCGAAGCGACAAGCTGTAAAGCAAGCGCCACATGAGATACACTCATCCTCATTGATGACGTATTTTCCTTTAGGTTTGCCATCGATGCAACTGACGGGACACACACGTGCACAAGCGGAACAACCAATACATTTCACTGGATCAATTTTATATTTCGCAAGAGCCTTACATGCACCAGCAGGACATTTTTTGTCGACAATATGTGCAAGGTATTCATCGTAAAAGTAATCTAGCGTGCTGAGTACAGGATTTGGTGCTGTCTGACCCAATCCACAAAGTGCGCTGTCTTTGATTGCATGACCAAGCGAGCGCAATTTTTCGATATCTTCCATGGTGCCCTTACCTTCAGTGATTTTTTCGAGCATTTCAAACATACGCTTTGTTCCAAGCCTACATGGGGTACATTTGCCACAAGATTCATCTTGAGTGAAATCCAGATAGAATTTTGCAATATTGACCATGCAATCGTCTTCATCCATAACAATCATTCCACCGGAACCCATCATAGAACCTATGGCGCGTAAACTTTCATAATCAATAGGCGTATCCAGGTCGGCAGTTGTTATGACGCCTCCTGATGGACCACCCGTCTGTACGGCTTTGAATGCCTTGCCGCCAATAATTCCGCCACCGATATCATAAATGATCTCTCTTAGTGTAGTTCCCATTGGTACTTCAACGAGGCCGACATTGTTGATTTTTCCGGCAAGAGCGAAAACCTTTGTACCTTTGGACTTCTCAGTGCCAATGGCATGGAACCACTCTGCACCTTTAGTGATGATTGGTGGTATGTTTGCAAGTGTTTCGACGTTGTTAACAGAAGTCGGTTTTTTATGATACCCTTCAATGGAAGGGAATGGAGGCTTTTTGGTTGGTTCACCACGACTGCCTTCAACCGAGTGAATCAAGGCTGTTTCCTCGCCGCAGACAAATGCACCAGCTCCAAGTTTGATGATGATATCAAAACTGAAGCCGCTTTCAAAAATGTTCTTTCCGAGCAATCCAAATTCTCTTGCTTGATCCAGTGCAACTTCAAGACGTTTGATTGCTAGTGGATATTCAGCTCGAATGTAAACAACCCCTACGCTGGCACCAATAGCATATCCAGCTATAGTCATTGCTTCTATGACGGAATGTGGATCACCCTCCAAAATCGATCTGTCCATAAATGCACCCGGGTCGCCTTCATCCGCGTTGCATATGACATATTTCTGATCAGATGCTGGCTTGCGGGTGTACTCCCATTTGAGTCCAGTAGAAAAACCTCCACCACCACGGCCTCTCAGACCACTTGCCTTGACTATATCGATAACTTTTTCAGGTGTGTATTCAGTTAATGCCATACCAAGTGCTTCATAACCCCCAAAGGCTATGTATTCGTTTATATCTTCAGGATTGATTAGTCCACAATTCCTAAGTGCGATTCTATATTGTTTCTTATAGAAACTCATGTCTTCATGTTTTGGAAGTGGACGGTGTGTTTCAGGTTCTTTATAAAGCAATCTGGAAACAGTTCTTCCTTTGATAATATGTTCATCGATAATCTCATCGATATCATTCAAGCCAACCTGGACATAAAAGACGTTGTCTGGATGGATCTTGATGATTGGCCCTTGTCCGCAAAATCCGAAACAACCGGTTTTGATCACCGTTATTTCATCTTGATACCCCTTTTCAGTCAGTTTGGCCTTGAATGAATCCACCATATCCAAACTTCCTGATGATACGCAACCGGTTCCGCCACAAACCATGATATGCGTTCTTTGTGTTGCCATACCCCCACCTCCTTAGAGTGCACTGTTGAAAGTCTTAATGAGAACGTGATCGTCAAGGATTTCATTATTCAAAATATGTTTTTCAACTATGTCATCGACTACATCTCCCTTGACATTGCCGTAAATGATAGGTTCTTTTCCAGGTGTGTTGATTTGAACAGTAGGTTCACTGTGACAATATCCCATGCATCCTACTTGGATGACTTTTACATGATCGAGCGATTTTTCGCCGATCAAATCCACGAGTCTATTGAGAACTTCCCTGCTGCCAGCCGCAATACCACAGGTGGCCATACCGACAAGTACTTCAACTGTATTGTCTCCCGATTCCCCGGATTCCCTAAGTTTAACTTTTTTAACTTGATCTTCACGAATTTTTCTTAATTCATCCAAAGATTTAATAGGCATGTCGCTACACTCCTTTTTGTTCTTTGCAGTCCATTATGATTTGACCAACGTCTTCAGCTTTTACATGACCGTAAACTTTGTCGTTGATCATGACGACAGGTGCAAGACCACATGCTCCGATACAGCGGACGTCATTGAGTGTGAACAGACCGTCAGCTGTGGTCTCTTTGTTCTTGATACCAAGTTGATTTGAGAACTCCGACATGACTTTGTCGATGCCTTTGACAAAACATGCTGTTCCCATACAGATGTTGATGGTGAAGTCACCTCTTTTTTCCTCTGAGAAAAACGAGTAGAAACTAACGACGCCATAGACTTTGGCAGCCGGCACATCCAGTTTTCGTGCCACATAGAGCTGCAAGTCAGGTGGGAGATAACCAAATAATGATTGTGCCTTGTGAAGCACCGAAATAACAGCTTCTTCTTTGGTTGGTTGCGTTTCAATAAATGCATCCAAAAGCTTTAGTTTCTCAGTTGCCTTATCGAACTCAAATACTTCCGACATAATCGAACCGTCCTTTCTTTTTTAATATGTGTTTACCACTTGTGTTATATACCCAATTATAATCAGAAAATTTCGACATTTTCAATATAATAAAAAATAATTGATAGGATGTGCCACAAGCTATTGATTTTTATATGAATCAGCGTAAACTAATAGGTATTAAAGGAATGTACTATCGAAATCGAAAGAAGGTCAAACATGTCATTTGTAAGAAGTGGTCCTAAAATTTTAATAATAGAACCAAGCGATAGAGAACAGTTCAAGAGTTTCGTGAAGTCGCACTTTGTCTCAGAGAAAGTCAACTCAGATGCAAAGATTTTTGAAGAAATCATCTCAGAGATGAAACCATCACAGACTTTACTTTATCTTACCGACTATGCTAGAGAAAATATATTCAATATCGACGTGAGAGACTGTATTATCATCAATGAGAGTCCACAAAACTTTTTCATGAGACTGATCAATTCAAACATGGGAAGTCTAATCAAATACGTCAGAAAATCACCACGAATTGTCATCATGAAAGTCGTTGGCAATATGGATAGCACAGTGAGTTGCATCGCAGAGGATTTCAATGCAATCATCGAGCCCACCAAGACTATTTTCAGTTTGCACTCTGAGGGGACGATCATATGTTTCACCAGGGGAAACATCAACAAAAGACTAGAATATTCAGATCTGAACAGTTTTTCAATCTATACTGAAGTACACTTTTCAGAAGTGATTGACGTACTCGATCATCATGCCCTTAAATACATCAACAGAAATCTGGATGAAAACAAGTGGTATGATTTGACCGTCAAAATTCAAGATAATTATGATGCCTATAAGATTCAGTATGATCGTCTGGTCTATATTTTTGATCAACTCGGGGTTGGAATTGTCCTCAAAGAAGAGTGGGGAGAAGATGGTATGAAGTTCTTCGCGTCAAATGAGGCTTACCAATTGGTTTTATTCACTTATATGACACCTGAAGCCATCAAAAAGATTCTTTTGGCGCTGGAGTATATGGAGAATGGTGAACGCATCGTCAACTATGATCTTTTCTATAAGAAAAAGAAAATCCATTGGGAAGATGTTGGAATCAAAGGCTATGCGGATAAATCGGATCTGAGCAGACACTATCGTCAGGAGTTATATAAGCAACTGGAAAGTGATGAGATCAATAAACTGATAGGGATGGAAGATTACATCTTTGCGACAAGATAAGAAAGGATTGTATATTTTTTATCAATTTTGATATAATGTAATCAGAAGACTTAGGAGGTATGTTTATGGGAACGAAATATTCAGTTGTTGTGGTCGCATATAAAGATGTTACACCAGAAGTGGAAGCAATCATCAATGCAAAAAGTATTCGAATGATTGATGAAGAGAGTGATTTGGTGAATTTCTGCAACTACGGTAGACAATTTGATCAAGACTCACGAGTGTGCATATATATGGGATGGTATAAGAAGAATATCATGACTTATCTTGATAAAGGCTACAAAGTGGTGATCCTCGAAATCCCATTCGCTTCAAACAAACCGATCGTTGAAGCACTTAAAGAAATCGACAAGGATTTGGGCGATCAAGTTCTGATTATCGAGCATGATGAAATTTAAAATGTCAATCTGATCCAGGGCTTTTGATCCAATTAGCCCTGGATTTCATTTTAGAAGGAGAAATTTATGAAGAAATATAAAATGGCCATTGGTTATGAAGGTGGGAAATACCGGGGGTGGCAAAGGCTGAAAAATACCGATCAGACCATTCAAGGGAAAATCGAAGGTGTCCTTTCAAAACACTTTGGAGAAAATATAGAAATACAAGGCTCTGGTCGAACTGATGCCGGAGTGCATGCAGCTTGCCAAATTGCGGATTTTTTGACTGAGAAGGCAGTGGATTGTGATGTACTTAGGTCAACCATGAATAAATTTCTTCCAGACGATATTGTGATATTCTCTATTGAACCAGTGGAAATCAGGTTCCACTCCCGTTTCAGTGCGGTGGAAAAGACTTATCAATATAGAATTTGGAAAGCGGATTATCCTCCAGTGTTTCAAAGAAGACTTGTATATGTTAATGAAGGAGAAAAACTTGATGTCACCAAAATGAAGAAGGCTTCAAGTGCGTTCATAGGCAAGCACGATTTTAAGGCTTTTTCATCTGATAAGACAAAAAAATCGACAGTGAGGAATCTGAGTACCATCACTTTTGAAGAGACGGATGAGGAAATCATCATCAATCTCACTGCAGACGGCTTTCTTTACAATATGGTCAGGATTATCGTAGGGACGCTCATTGAGGTGGGAAAT
The DNA here is from genome assembly GCA_021107455.1 of Clostridiales bacterium. Classification (GTDB taxonomy): domain Bacteria; phylum Bacillota; class Clostridia; order Peptostreptococcales; family Acidaminobacteraceae; genus Fusibacter_D. The sequence continues at coordinate 10,390 of JAIOSU010000303.1, forward strand.
GGCAGCAGATCAGAAAAAGGACTGGAGAATTTGTTTGATGGTAAAGTCAGAATGGAGACCGGATTTACTGCGCCTGCACAGGGACTATGCCTCATGAATGTGAAATACTAGATAATTATTTCGCTTTACTAAGCATTTGGGTATAATGTAAAGTGAAATAAAAATGAAGGAGAATGATATGAAAGCATTATACTATGACTGCTTCGCTGGAATCAGTGGCGATATGAACCTTGGCGCGATGGTGGATCTCGGCGTTTCAATAGAGCACATCAAAAATGAGCTTAGCAAACTCGGACTTGATTCTGAGTTTGAAATCAAATCATCAAAAGGGGACAAACACGGCATTTTTGGGACAAAAGTGGATGTCATTGACCTTAATGTCCGTCATGAGCACCATCATGAACATGAACATCATCATGACCATGAGCATCATCATGACCATGACCACACCCACGATCAAGCTCATGACCATACGGGAATGCGAGATTATGGTGAAATCAAGAAAATCATTGAAAGCAGCTCATTGAATGAGCGAGTTAAAAAGTTCAGCATCAAGATATTTGATGAGATAGCACATGCTGAAGCCCACATTCACAACCGAACAGTGGATACCGTGCATTTTCATGAAGTAGGAGCCATAGATTCCATTGTGGACATTGTTGGAGCGGCCATTTGCTTTGATGTACTTAATGTTGAAAGGATTTTAGCTTCAAAAGTTGAGGTGGGAAGCGGTTTTGTGAAATGTGACCATGGAATGATGCCTGTACCTGCTCCAGCCACAGCTGAGATTTTAAAAGGGGTACCGATTTGTTCGAAAGTGGAAAAAAACGAAATGACCACACCAACGGGTGCTGCGATTTTGAAAGCATTTGTGGATGAGTATACCGAAGACAAGGCATTCACCATCACTGATATCGGTTATGGTCTTGGCAGCAGAAACCTTCAAATACCAAATCTGCTCAGAGTGATGTTGGTTGAGCTGGATTCACCGAAAAAAAAAACATTGGTAAGGCAGTGGATCATTGAATCCAATATTGATGACATGAGCTCAGAATTACTGGTCTATGCTGAGGAACGATTATTTGAATCTGGAGCACTCGACGTCTACAAGACCCCAATCATAATGAAAAAAGGGCGTCCGGCAATAAAATTGTCCATACTCGTACAGGAAGATCAGCTTGAAGCAGTCAAGGAGACCCTTTTCAAGGAAACCACATCCATAGGTTTACGAATGTATGCGGTTGAAAAGCAGAAACTTGAGCGTAAATTCATCACAGTGAATACTCGTTTTGGTGAGGTGACTCTCAAAGAAGCTTACCTAGAGGGCGTGTGTGTGAATCAAAAACTGGAGTATGAGGATTGCAAACGTATAGCACTGGAAAATAGAATGTCCATCAAGGATGTTTATGAAATCATAGAGGCCGAGATGGCCAAACGAAAGGAATAACGATGACTTTAAAAGAACTCAGAATAGAGAATCCAAAACTGGACCACTTGTGTGTTTCAGTTGAAAAGCTTGAAAAACTTGCAGTTGCTTTTTCGGGAGGTGTTGACAGCACATTTTTGATCAAAATTGCAAAAGAATGTCTTGGAGATTCAGCTATTGCGGTCACTGTCAACGCACCTTATATCGCAGGATGGGAAATTGACGAGGCAAAAGAGTTGACAAACTCTCTAGGCGTGAGACATCATTTCATAGAGCTCGGAATTTCTGATGAAGTACTTAATAATCCAGAAGATAGATGTTATAAATGCAAAAAGATCGTCTTTTCAAAAATCATAGAATTTGCGGCTAGTGAGGGGTTCCCTACAGTTGCAGATGGTTCTAATGCCGATGATAAAAAGGATTACAGGCCGGGTATGAAGGCACTTGATGAACTTAAGGTCAAAAGCCCACTACTGGAAAATGACATCACAAAAGAAGAAATCAGATTGTGGTCTAAAGCACTCGGTCTTGAAACATGGGACAAGCCCCCTTATGCCTGTCTGCTGACGAGAATTCCATACAATACTATCGTTGACTTCAAATCACTTGAGATGATCGAGCAAGCGGAGAAAACCATCATCGATTTGGGCATCAGAGCCATCAGGGTCAGAAAACATGGTGACATTGCAAGACTTGAAATAAGTAAAGAAGAAATGAACAAAATCCTGAATCTTGAACTCATGACAGAAATTGCTGAGTTGCTGAAAACAATAGGGTTTGAATACGTCACCCTCGATTTGGGGGGCTATACAATGGGCAGCTTCAACCGTTCCATAGAAAAAGGAGTTTAAAATGCAAAAAGACAATCTCGAACTATTGCTCAAGCGCGTACAGTCGGGTGAAATGAACACGGAGGATGCTCTTAAACAACTTCAGAAACTTCCGTTCACAGACATGGGATTTGCTATGATCGATAATCATAGGGCAATTCGTGTCGGGTATCCAGAAGTGATCTATTCTGAAGGCAAAACTGTGGAACAAGTGACGGCAATAGTTGAACATCTCAGTGAAAGTGGAGTCAATGTACTGGCCACCAGAGCAACGAAAGAAATGTTTGAAGCAGTACTTTCATTTAATCCCAATGCGCTATATAATGCGCTGGGGAGAACGATTACTGTGATTAATTCTACTATAAAGGAGTCAGAATCCTATATCGCGATAGTAGCTGCTGGGACTTCAGATTTGCCAGTTGTCGAGGAAGCCTATGAAACTGCACGGATTCTTGGAAATCGTGTGGAAAAAGTCATAGATGTTGGTGTTGCAGGAATCCACAGACTGTTTTCAAAACTCGACGTGATCAGAGGTGCCCGTGTGGTCATCGTCGTGGCAGGAATGGAGGGGGCTCTGGCCAGTGTGGTTGGGGGACTTGTGGACAAGCCGGTAATTGCAGTTCCTACAAGTGTAGGCTATGGTGCCAGTTTTGGAGGCATCAGCGCACTCCTCACCATGCTCAACAGTTGTGCCAGCGGAGTCACAGTGGTCAATATCGACAATGGATTTGGTGCAGCTTATTCAGCATCCATAATAAATCAATTAAAATAGTTTTCAGAGTGTAACATAAGTTACCGAAATACACCTCTTAAAAAGGTATGATGAATCTCGAGGAAATCAATTATAAAAAAAATCACAATATGAGTACTGAAAGGAGATTTATCAGATGAGTATGTTTTGTTATCA
>JAIOSU010000323.1 GCA_021107455.1 Clostridiales bacterium
TGAATAACTTTCACATGGAAGAAGTCATGTCTTCAGTAATCAAATTATTGAGCCACTCCACATACAGTGAATAAATAGTAGAAGTTGACCATATTCATAATGAGTACAGCAATCCATCCGTGAAACTTCAAACCGTTATTATCGTATACAGCATATCTCTATCCGATTGAAACCATGAAACCATGGTAATTTTGCTTATGCTTGTGCATTTCTGTTTTATTGATCAACGCACCAATGTTTTCAGCTGCTGTATGACCTGATTGTTCTGCAGCTTCAACGATTTGTGGTAATGGACCGTCTTGATCTTCATAATGAACGTTGTCACCTGCGAGGAATACATTCTCATGTTGCAGGGATTGCATAAATTCATTGACTACAACTCTTCCAGCACGTCCAGCATCGAGACCTAATTTACCGACAAAGTTGTTGACTTTGATTCCGGCTCCCCAAATAAGAGTTTTAGTCTTGATCTCTGTTCCGTCTTTCAATACAAATCCGTCTGCTGTAGCTTTGACAAGAGCTGCATTCTTAAGCAACTCTACGCCTAATTTTTTATATCTGTTTTCTACTTTTGTGATTTGTTTTTCATCTTTGAGTGTGTTGAGGATTCTTGGTGTTGCTTCAATATTGTAGATTGTGACTTCTTTCTTGTCGATGCCGTATTTCTCACTCAAGTGATTTTTAGCTTCGCCAAGTTCTCCAACCATTTCAACACCAGTGAAGCCGCCACCTACAACTGCAAATGTCAAAAGTTGCTTTCTTTTTTCTTCATTTTCTTCGATAGCCGCAAGCGCAAACATATTTTCCACATGTTCACGGATTTTAATGGCATCTTCGTAAGACCAAAGTGTGAATGCATGCTCATCAATACCTTCAATTCCAAATGAATTAGAATCAGAACCACATGCGATCAATAAATAATCATAAGCATATGTTCTGTTATCTGACTTCAATTCACGCTTTTCGAAATCTACTCCATTGATTGAGTCTGTTACAACTTTAACTTTTCTTCCCTTAAAAATAGTTCTAAGGTCAATTCTAATCGCATCAGGCTCTGTCCTGTGACCGGCTACTTCGTGAAGCTCAGTCATTAATGTGTGGTAAGTTTTACGATCAATCAGTGTAATCTCTACAGAATCATCATTTTTGAAGATTTTGTGAAGGCTTTTACCAGCCTTGACGCCAGCATAACCGCCGCCGAGAATTACAATTTTCTTCTTTTCAGACATATAATCCCTCATTTCTATTAATTTCTATATAATTCCTCTACACCATTATAACAAATAATTCGGAAATGGAAATAAAAAATTACTAATTATCGGTGAATTTTTGATAATTCATTATCAATTGCTTCAAAAGCTTCATTTATAGTCATTTCTTTCTTCTCACCATCAACTCTGAGAGAGAACTCCACCAAGCCTTGATCAATTGCTTTACCGACTGTGATTCGAAGTGGAATTCCAATGAGGTCGGCATCAGTGAATTTTACACCGGCACGTTCATTCCTGTCATCGATCAGCACTTCAATACCTTTTTTCAGTAACTCATCATAAATTTTTTCTGCAGCTTCCACTTGAGCTTCAACTTTAGTGTTGATAATTGTGACAACTACCTGGTAAGGTGCAACAGATAGTGGCCAGATGATACCTTTATCATCAAAGCATTGTTCTACAATCGCTGCAACACATCTCGAAATACCTATGCCATATGAGCCCATGATGAAATGCTTGGCCTTTCCATCTTTATCCAAAAAAGTGGCATTCATCGATTTTGAATATTTATCTCCAAGTTGGAATATATTTCCGACTTCAGTACCTTGATCAATTGCCAGTGGCATTCCACATGAAGGACAAGCATCCCCTGCTTCGACCAAAATAAGATCTTCAGACACTGAGAAATCATCCTCTTTCAAATTGACGTTTTTATAATGGTAATCTTTGATGTTTGCACCACAAATGCCATTCTTAATATTAAAAACGCGACTATCCGCTATGATTTCAACGCTTTCTTTAAGCCCGAACGGTCCGGCAAAACCCATTATGGATCCGGTCATTCCGTATATCTCGTCTTCCGTGAGCATCATCAGGTTTTCTTCTGGTACACCGACATGCTTTGAAAGTTTGATCAAACTAAGTGCTCGATCCCCTGGAATCAAAACTGCAAATACTCTGCTGTCATCTTCCGCTTTGACAAGCAATGTTTTTATGAATCGGTCACCTTTCATGGAAAAGAAATTCTCCAATTCTTCAATTGTACGGATATCCACAGTTAGAACTTTTTCCATATCTGCTATTGATTCTTCCGATACTTTTTGTGTGAAGTTTGATGCGGCAACTTCATCTGTCGCTGCATAATCACAATGATCACAATAGGCTATGGTACTTTCACCATTAGGAGTTATTGCAATGAACTCATGTGATACTTGTCCACCCATATTGCCAGAATCACCTTGAACGACCTTATATTTGAAGCCCAGTCTGTCAAAAGCGCTTTCATACGCTCTCCACATGTTATCATAAGATTTTTCAAGACCTTCCTGATCCACATCAAAAGTATAGGCATCTTTCATGATAAACTCTCTTGCTCTTACCAAACCGAATCTCGGTCTTCTCTCGTCTCTATATTTGGTTTGGATCTGATAGAGATTGAGAGGTAATTGCTTATACGATTTAAGCTCATTGTTGATCATGAATGTGAAGTATTCTTCGTGTGTTGGTCCAAGGCAGAACTCGCGATCATGTCTATCTTTCAATTTAAACATCTCCGGTCCGAAATTCTCCCATCTCCCGCTCTCTTCCCAGATTTCCCTAGGCTGAATAGCAGACATCAAGACTTCCTGAGCACCGTATCGATCCATTTCTTCCCTTACAATACGTTCCACTTTCTTCATCACTCTAAAACCAAGTGGAAGAAAAGAGTAGACACCTGATACCAATTTTCTGATCATACCTGCTCTTAAAAGAAGTTGAGCGCTGATTATGTCCGCATCATTCGGCACTTCTCTTAATGTAGGCATGTATAAATTTGACATTCTCATACTATACACCTCTTAATTTATTTTGGCTCCAAAATCCAACTAGAAATTCCAAAAACTCTAAATTGCTGTAAAAGTGATTGTGTACATAAGTTGCAATAGTATTGCCAAAACTATAACCACAATCCCAAAATTGCCCATCTTTTTCAACAGTTATTTTTGTTTCAATCTTCTTCTTTGGCACAAAAATGGACTTGTGAAACTCATGCCCTCTATAGGACAATTCACCCCATTCTGTGTCGAGGATCGCTTCAACATGTCCAAAATGTTGCAATCTCGATGTCATTTGAACTTCTGCCTCAAAGAAACCGACCATAGCGTTTCTCTCACCTTTCAAATTGACTATGTCATCTGCCAAATACATCAAACCTCCGCATTCAGCATAAACAGGTAATCCAGAAAGCAGTTTTCTTTTAATGTCACTTCTAAACGATTCATTCGACTCAAGTCTACCGGCAAATACTTCCGGGTACCCTCCACCAATGTAAAGCGCGTCACAGTCATCTGGTAAAAACTGATCTTTGATTGGTGAGAACGGTACCAATTCGATCCCTAAATCCTTAAGCAGTTCAATATTGTGATCATAGTAAAAGGAAAAAGCTTCGTCCATTGCAATACCGAGCTTAAGACCATTTTGAACTTTTAATTGGTTTTGAATTTTATTCAATCTTTCTAAATCATACACTTCCAGCGAAAAATCGTCAAGTTGATTGGTTGCTTTTACGCAATCATCAATTATTTTTTGAATATTCACAGTAGTTTCAATACTTGCCCCAATATCATCAATTTTTTGATCCAAATCAAATATCTCATCTGCTTGCATAAGTCCTAGATGGCGACTCTTTATTTCAAAGGCTCTATTGTGTTCCAAATATCCGTAACATTCAATAGTAGTGTGACTTTCAACAGCATCTTTTAATAATTTATAGTGCTTATGAGAACTTATATTGTTGAAAATGACACCTCTAATTTTTGTGGGTGTCTTGAACTCCACAAGTCCTTTTAGCAAGGCAGCCGCTGTTAGTGCCATATGACTCGCATCCATCATGATAATCACAGATGCATCCAGCAGATCCGCCAGGTGTGAACTGCTGCCAAAATCAGTATTGCTGGAGTGACCGTCATAATATCCCATCACACCTTCAATAACAGGAATATCCCCTTTTTTTATGGAACCATGATAAAGAGACTTTACGGTCTCATCCTTTAAGATCCATAATGGCAGATTGTAGGATTGATCTTTAAGGACATGCCTGTGAAACATGGGATCGATATAATCCGGACCCGTTTTAAAAGCTCTAACATTATATCCCTTTTTCTTCAGAATATGCATCAACCCCATTGTAAAGGTAGTTTTTCCTGAACCACTTGAAACGCCAGCGATCATAATGCCACTCATAGTTACCCCCTCATCGACCCTATTAATAAGAAGATACATTGGCTCACCTCAATTACAAGTCCAATGGTATCTCCAGTCATTCCACCAATTTTGTTGTAGATCCACTTTGCCATGGCTATAGTGAACATCAATGCCATGAGACTTGCCATTAATCCCATTGTCCCCAAAATCAAGTAAGAAAGTACAACCATTATTAATGAATAAATCATGGCTTTCCAAATGCTTATTCCTTCAATGAATAATTTTCCCATCCCACCTTCCCCTCTAGCATATTTACTGACTCCAGCAGCTAAAAATCCGGTGACTTTCCCCACAAATGGCATTAAAAACAACCACCTGTAATCCACGATTTGGACAGTGGTATAAAAAATCAAAAAATAGAGGATCAAACCAATCGCACCGAATGTGCCAATTCTTGAATCTTTCATAATCTCAAGAATCCTTTTTTGATCACGATTGCTGAGTAAACCATCCAAGCTGTCAGTCAGGCCATCAATGTGTATCGCACCTGTGATCAACAAATAAAGAATTATGATAAAAATCGCCTCAATCGGTTTTATGCTTATATTCAAGAATTTAGGTGCAACAAGAAAAATTCCCACAACAAAACCAGTCAATGGGAATAAAACGATACCTTTATTAAATCGCTCATTACTGTAATTCACATGATTACCAACTGGAATTCGTGTGAAAAAAGATAGCATTAAAAGAAATGAATTCATAGACACCTCATTTGATTTTCATCTGAATTCCAGATACAACAAAGTAAACTTCTCCTACAACACTTGCAATCCTTTGATTGATTCTTCCGGCAATATCCCTAAAGTAATTTCCCAGTTTATAGGGTGGTACAAGACCCAGTCCAACTTCATTGGAAACAAGAATATACTTTTTTCCAGAAGCTTCTAGTTCATCCAATAAAACATCAATTTGATTCACTATTCTATTTTCTATATTGTCCAGTTCCTCGTGAGTAATCTGATCATAATCACAGGCTTCATCCAGCATCAAATTTGTGATCATTACTGTGATGCAATCCAGTAAGATGACATTAGCTCCATTAAATTCATCAAAATCGCGAAGTGCTTCAAACCCTCTATATTTTTCAACCGTTTTCCATTCGGATGGTCTGTTTTTCTGATGCTTTTTTATTCGATCTCTCATGCCATCATCAAACGGGATTGCCGTGGCAATGTAAAGAACTTTATGTGTAAGTGACTTTGCCAAAGATTCTGCAAAAGTGCTTTTCCCACTTCTCGCTCCACCCAGTATCAAAACTCCTTTGTTCAATTTTGCCTCCTAACCCGGAATAATCATTGGATAGGAATAACTCATTATGAGTTCAACGTCCAATTCATAAACATTCATTATATTTTCAATAGTAATCACATCTTCTGGTTTACCATATTTGATGATTGCTCCGTCTTTCATAAGTACGATATAATCAGAAAATCTGGATGCCAAGTTTATGTCATGTAATGTTGTCACAATCGTCAACTGTTTCTCTTGATTAAGTCTTTTACATAACTTCAATATTTCAACTTGATATTTAATGTCCAAATGTGAAATAGGTTCATCGAGCATCAAAATGTCTGTTTCTTGTGTCAATGCTCTGGCTATCATGACCCTCTGTCTTTCTCCTCCACTGATGGCCTTGATGCTTTTATGTCTCAAATGTTCAGTGGAAGTTTTTCTCATTGCCTCATCAGCAATTTTATAATCATTGGCACTCTCGTTTTGAAAGTGTTTCAAATAAGGATATCTCCCCATCAGAACAACTTCTTCAACACTGAATTCAAAATCATGCTCAGCACTTTGATGCACCACCGCCACTTTTTTTGCCAGCTCCTTATAACTATATCTATCAATCGATTGATCAAGAACATCAATCTTTCCTTCATGAGGTTCAAGTATATTACACATATTTTTGAGGAGAGTAGTCTTCCCGGAACCATTTGGACCTAAAATGCTCACCAACTGACCAGTTCCAATATTCAAGTTTATGGTCCTAAGCACATCCTCCATATCATATCTGAAACTGATGTCTTTAACCTTAAGTGCTGACATAACGCCTCCTAAACCAATTTTCGCTTGTTCTTATAAAGCAGATAGAAAAAAAATGGTCCACCAAAAATGGATGTGATGATTCCAACCGGTATCTCCATATTTGGAACAATACTTCGAGCCAAAGTGTCACAGCCCATCAAAAAAAGTGCGCCACCAATGAAAGAAGTAGGAATCAATATTTTATGATTTGCTCCAAAGATCATTCTAAGTAAGTGCGGTATAATCAAACCCACAAAACCGATAATACCACTTACCGAAACGGCAAATGCAGCTAAAAACGAAGCAATAATCAATGTCTGTTTTTTTAATTTTTGAACATCTACGCCTAAGTTTTGTGCTTCATCTTCTCCAAGTGCCAGAGCATTGAGAGCACTTGTCTTTGAGATAAGATATAAGATACCTAGAACAGAGGGTATCGCTATCATCCTCACTTGGTCCCATGAAGCAGCATTAAAGCTGCCCATGGTCCATGTGACTATTTTGTCGATATCGTTTTGATATAAAATCATGATCAAGGAAATCAAGGAGGATAGAAATGCATTCATGACTATACCGGCGAGTAAGATTCCAGTAGTGGATACCTTACTCCCGAACTTTGCCATATTATACACAATGAACACCGTAGCCAAAGCCCCTAAAAAAGCCATTCCAGAAATCATACTCAGTCCCGCAAAACTCACACCAAAGCCAAACACAATGCCTAGAGTGGCACCAAATGCCGCACCTGATGATATACCCATCACGTAGGGGTCTGCCATCGGATTCTTAAATATGGCTTGAAATGCAACTCCAATAATCGCCAGTATCCCACCGACTATTGAAGAAAGTAGAATTCTTGGAAATCTGACATTTATTATGATGAATGCATGCGACGGTTTGATCGGTTCATCGACACTCGCCCCCAGCTCCATCATCACTCCCTTTGCAATATGCGAAACAGGAATTTTTACTGATCCTTGGGTCAATGAAATGATTCCAGTAATAAATAGCGCTGAGATCAATATGACAATAACCGTTTTTTTATGAGTAACACCTTTTTTGTTCACTCGTCAACTCCACTATCAATAATTCAACATATATTTATATTTTGGGTATAGGGTTTCAATAACGATTTTCATCCCTCCATCAATCACTCTAGGACCCGGAATTGAAAATAGATTGGTATCAACAAATATGAACTTGTCATTCTTCAGTGCGCTAAGGGCCTTGTAATTGTCACTCCCCATCATAGTGTCATAGTGATACTGTTCTCCCAAGATGAACTCTGGATTGTGGTCTAAAAGTTTTTCAAGACTGTAAGCCCATTTATCAGTATCTGCAGCTACATTGATTCCACCGGCACCCGATAAGACCTCGTGGATGAAAGTCTGATTTCCTGCACTATATTCCTTATTTCCAGTAGCAACAACATAGTAGAGAGTCTTAAGTTCATCATCTGGTATGGCTTTTACAATATTATTGATTCTTTGTTCTTTAGCTTTTAATGTTGAAACAAGTGCTCTTGCTGGGTAATTTTGATCTGTGATCAAACCCAATTGTTCTATGAGAGTATAGATTTCATCAATTTTTTCTGGAGATTTTTGTGTGACAGTTGATATACCAGCCTGAGCAAATATTTTCATGGCATCTTCATTCATATGAGTCGCAGCGATCACTGCATCAGGCGCCAAATCCAAAATTCCTTCCAAATCTGGTTCATATAGCGAACCTACAGTTTGGATTTTTGAAGTTGCTTCAGGATATTTACAATAAATTGTACGGCCCAGTACTTTAGATTCCGCACCTATAGCGAACAAAATCTCAGTGATTGATGGTGCAAGAGATACTATACTTTCAACTGGCTTGCTAAATGTATATGATATTCCGTTATCTTCAATAGCCAGTGGAAAAGCGATTTCATCTCGCGTACTTAATGTGATTTGCTTAGTCTTTATATTGTATCCAACTTCATAATTCAGAGATTCAAATATAAATCTCATCGGAATATACGTCTTCCCATTACGCTGAAAAGTTTTGGAGTCCATAGTCATTTCCACTCCGTTGACTTTTACGCGATTGCTTAGATTGTAAAATTCAAATATAACATTTGAATTTCTTAAAATAATTCTTCCATCTTTCAAATCTGTAGAAAGTCCATAATTTTTCATGGTTTCAGCAGTCACAAAAGTACGATCGTTGATTACTGTAGTCTCGATTTGTTTGGTCTGTCCATCTACATTGACTGTCGCCCCGAATCCAAAAGAGGAAAATAGTACAACCATAGTTGTGATTATTATTAAAACACGTGTTTTTTTCATTTTAATGCCTCCATTATTAGTTTTATGAGTTTATTGTTGTCTTCTCTACTTTTAAGCGCGATTCTATAATATCGTTGATCCAGACCTTCAAAATCTTCACATGTTCTGATGTATGCACCGCCATCAATGATAGATGACATGAACTCTTTAGGTGAACCTATATCAAGTCTGAAAAGAATGAAATTTGCTGTACTATCAAATACAGTTAACTGATCAATTGCATTCAGTTTCGACAGCATAAAGAGAAGTTCTCCATGACACCAAGTTCTTAAGTCATCCAGATAATTATTTTGCCTAAGTAAGAATGGAATACATGCAAGTGCCAAAGCATTTATGCTCCATGGTTCTTTTAGTTTGTTCATTGCAGCTATAATTTTATTTGATCCAATGTCATATCCTGTTCTTATACCTGGAATCATAAAATTCTTTGTCATGGATCTTATGACTAAAATTGAATGACTCTTCATCAAAGCATTTAGCCTGTCCCGATGTCGATCAAATCGATAATCTGACACAAAATCCATGAAGCTTTCATCAATCATCAACTTCATTTTTTTATTTTGCACACCAAGTAAGATGTACTCAATAGTATCCATTTCTATGAAAGTGCCTGTCGGATTGTTGGGATTGCATAACACCAACAGATCTGAATTCGTTCCGATAAGATGCTGAACCAACTCATCTTTATCCAATTTGAAGTCATTTTCAGGTTCTAAGTGATAGTACCTTACGTCAACTTTGTTCTGAACCAAAGCGCGTTCATATTCTGTAAAAGTAGGTTGGATGATCGTCGCAATTTTGATGTCCACTGCCCTTGACATCAAATAAATGAGCTCAGTGGCTCCATTGCCAAGTACAATTTGATCCACCTCAGTGTTATTATATCCAGCAATCACATTTTTTGAAGCCAGTCCATCGATATCAGGGTATTTTCTCATTTGCAAAAGAGCCTCTTTGATTACTTCTTCAAAGCCCTCCGGATATTCAAGCTCTGGAATATTCACACTGAAATCGATTACATTTTCTCGGTGAAACTGTCCGCCATGAAAATTCACTTTCCACCTCCAAACATCAAGTTTATTGTAAATGCTGATATGAGCAACATGATTTCTGATAGATACATGATTTTGATTGCGTCATTAATGTGACCTGAATTCAATTCATTGACTTTACTGCCGATAGTCGGTTTGGATACGAGCACACCAAAGTATGTGTTGTTTCCTCCGAGCTGCAGTCCCAAAAGTCCTGCGACGGCTGATTCCGGATGTCCTGAATTTGGACTCTTGTGGTTTTTTCTGTCCTTTATGAATGTCCGGACTCCTCGATTAAAATCAAAATTTAGAATTGCACCTGAAATCAACATCAATATTGAACCTATCCTTGCAGGTATGAAATTCAGCAAATCATCCATTTTTGCTGAAGCAAACCCGATTTCCTTAAAGGGTGGTTGATGGTAACCTACCATGGAATCCAATGTATTGACGGTTTTATAAATCAATACAAAAGTGAGCCCATGACCGAAGAACGATCCCAATATCATATACATTAGTGGTGCAAGGATTCCATCCACAGTATTTTCTGAGATGGTTTCAACCATACCTCGAATCACATCTTTTTCATTGCAATTCTCAGTGTCTCTTCCCACTAGATAGGCAAAGTTTTTTCTCGAAGATTCCAAATTGCCCTCATCAATGCATTTTTTCACTTTATGCCCCTCATCACTTAAACATCTTGCTGCAAGAAGAGCGTATAACATGTAGATCTCTATGACTTTAAAAAAAGTCGGATGGATTATAAGTTTTATCAGCAAAAGCAATGAGACATTCACTGCAATCACAGTAAAAAGTAAGATGAATCCTCCAGCATACAAATTAGTAAAGATATTTCGCACCAGAGTTTCCACTTTTCGAATAATCCATCCAATAAACCTAATTGGATGCGGCCAATCAGGAGGATCACCTAGTAACCAATCGATACCTACCGCTGCAATGATATCAATCATGGCGTCGGTCTCGATTCAGATAATATTTTTTCTATTGCATTCCAATCCACGAATTTTTCAACATGCTCTGCCAAGTTATCATATGCTTTTTCCTTTTGAATTTCGAAAGACTGACGGTCAGTAATCTCATCCAGTCCCTTTCTTTTTCTAAGAGCATTGATCAATTCATTTCTGAAAGTATCATTATCAAATATGCCATGGAAGTATGTTCCCATCACAAGACCTTCACCAGCTGTGTAACCATCAATTTGACCATTTTCATGAAGTAATCCGACAGGAAGTTCCTGAGATATACATTCAGTCCTTCCCATGTGTATCTCATATCCCTTTATTATAGGATCCTCAAGATGTATGTCTAAAAAATTCGATTGCCAGATTCCCATACTGTTTTTTGTTATTTTATCCTTGGCAATAATCGTATTCACTTTTAAAAGTCCAAGTCCATTGACCGATTTGATTCCAGATTCAATTTCAAATGGATCACTGATCTTCTCGCCTAACATTTGATATCCACCACAAATCCCAATGATTGGGACTTCATTCCTGTGGGCCTTGTAGATGGCTTGATCTAAGTGAGAATCATGTATGAATTGCATATCATACAGTGTGTTTTTACTTCCTGGTATGACAATCAAATCGCAATATTTAAGATCACTTGGTTTTTCAATATAAGTTACAGAAACAGATTTCTCATTGTCAAAACAAGTAAAGTCAGATAGATTCGATAGATAAGGCAATCTAATCACTCCAATACAAATATCCCCTGAGTCCACCTTGTCATATCTTTCTGTCACACTGTCTTCATCATCAATATTCAAATCTTTTATAAAAGGAATCACGCCCAAACACGGAATTCCAATTTTGTCTTCGAGCATTTTCACACCTGGCATCAGTAATTCTACATCACCTCGAAATTTGTTGATTAAAAACCCCTTGATTCTTTTTTGCTCATCGGGATCAAGCAATAAATAGGTCCCATAAAGAGAGGCGAAAACACCACCTTTATCAACATCTCCTATCAGAATTACGTCTGTATCAACAATTTCAGCCAGCCCCATGTTCACTATATCCCGATCTCTGAGATTGATTTCAGCTGGTGAACCAGCCCCTTCAATCACAATCACATCATGTCTTTCTTCTAGATTCTTAAAGGATCTTGAGATTTCAGGTATCAAATCATTTTTCAGTGTGAAATAATCATATGCCTTGAAATTTCCAAATACTTTTCCATTCAGAATCACTTGGCTTCCAACATCACTTGTCGGTTTAAGTAGAATCGGGTTCATATTCACCGTCGGTCGTACTCTGGAAGCTTCAGCTTGAACAGCTTGAGCTCTGCCGATTTCATCTCCATCACTCGTAATATAAGAGTTAAGTGCCATGTTTTGAGATTTGAATGGTGCGACATTTACACCTTTGTTATTCAAAATTCTGCACACTGAGGTCACGATGATGCTTTTGCCCACTGATGATCCGGTTCCTTGAAACATTATTTTTTTCGACATAATCCCCCCATGTAAAATACAATCGAGTAGGAGCTGAATAATTATTTTTATTCAGCGTCCTCTCACACCACCGTACGTACCGTTCGGTATACGGCGGTTCACTAAGCTAAATTTACTTTCTTGTACATTGTAGACATGCTAGCA
>JAIOSU010000148.1 GCA_021107455.1 Clostridiales bacterium
CTTGTACTCATAGAGCCAGTTGGGGAGGTCTTTAAGCATGCAGATAATATGGATATGCTTGCGAAGAGTCGATATAACCGAAGGTATTGAAAACCAACTATCCATTACAAGACACTTTGCTCGGATACCAATTTTAATAGCGCTTTTGACCATTGGTTCCAGTAAGTTTGTGGATTTTGTTATCGCTTCTTTGCGACGTTGATAGCCACACGTTCGTTTATCAATACTGGGATTAATTTCATTGTAGCGATTTTTTTCTTTTGCTGATGACAAAAGGGCAAAATCAATTCCAAGAAAACTGTTACCGTCAGACCAGCCAAGAGTCAGCAACCTGAACCCTTTTAGATATTTGCTGGTTGAATGATCAAATACACGAGAAAGAAGCTCAACTTTTTTGGAACGGCTTCTGTCGTATGTCGAATCATCAAAGATGAGAACTTCTTCGGAAGAATCGTCCAGAAAATTTTTGATGAGAAAATAAATTCGGCTACTAAGAAGAAGTGTGAAACGTCGCCAGTTGTAGGTGGATGAGTTCAAAAAATTGTATACAGCATCTTTGCCGACAGCTATTTTTTTATTCCGCACTACACCTTCAAAAAAGTTTTTACCAATGAATGCCAGGTTGAACACAATAAAAAACAGTTCCAGAGGAGATGCCCCTTTGGTTTTGGTTATACCTGATTTGTTTAGCATGCTTCCAACTTTTAATCTGGAAAAATAGTCACCAAAAATTCCAAGTTTATCAGGATTTATGGTTTGATCTTGTTTCTCTATCAGGGTACTATTCATTTTGGCAGGTCTCCCATCTTTGATTTGTTTGTTTTTGGATAAAAACACATACCATAGATAGTAAATTTTGTCAATATTTTTAATTATTTCAATCTGTTAAATTCGTTGTCTTTAACAAATATTAACCCCGAAAGTTGAGTTATATAAGAACAAATAGTTCTGTTTTTTGTGTTGAAGGCTTTAGGCTTTTCGTGCAATATATGGGAAAAAACTCGAAGTTTTTAAGCCATGATAATGAATTGCTATAATCTCAATCACTATTGACGTGACTGTGGAGGTATGGATGAAAGGTGTTCTGGTTGGTTCCAAAAATCAATCAGCCTGTAATGCAATCCGGACCAGCTTGCAATCCGAATACAGGATTGATGCGGCATCCAGCAAGGATGACTGTTTGGAGATGTCCCGGAAAAAGCGGTATGAATTCCTGTTTATAGATGTAGAAGTTCTTCGTGAGTCAATGCTTGACCACAACTACAAGACGGCATTGCAACCATTTTGGCATGCATATCCGACAGCTCAAATTATCGCCATGTCATCCCAGGAAATGATCAGAGAGGCTGTAATGGCCGTTAAGGCGGGAGCCAGCGATTACCTCACCTATCCTGTCAATCCGGATGAGGTCAACTATATTACCCAGAGTATCTATGAATCTATTATTATGGAATCGGAGCTTGATTATTTTCGAGACAGATTCTGGCAGGAGGATTCACTTGAAATCGTGCGCACGAGAAGTCCCTTGATGAAAAGACTCTTTTATAAGGTGCGGTCAGTAGCTCCAACCAAAAGTACGGTTCTCCTGAGCGGTGAAACAGGAACGGGAAAAGGTGTGTTGGCGAGACTGATTCATCGGCACAGCAACCGAAAGGACGGCGCGTTCATCAGCGTTCATTGCGGAGCGATCCCTGACACACTTTTGGAAAGCGAGCTGTTCGGACATGAGAAGGGTGCATTCACAGGGGCTGTCCGGAGAAAGCTGGGCAAGTTTGAGATCGCTCAAGGGGGCACGATTTTCCTTGACGAAATCGGCACCATTACGCCCTCTGCACAGATCAAGCTTTTGGAGATACTCCAGGATGGGACATTCCATCGCGTTGGCGGAGAAGAGATGATCGCGGCCAATGTGAGGGTGATCGCGGCCACGAATGCGGATTTAAAGAACATGTGCGAAGCCGGCCAATTTAGAAAAGATCTCTATTATCGGTTAAATGTCTTTCCACTCGAGATCCCGCCCCTCAGAGAAAGAATGGAGGACATCGCATATATTATTGAGGTCATTCTTAAAAGGCTGAAGAAATTTGATCTTAAAGAGATTCATGACGTTCATCCTCATGTCATAGATGCTTTTGGAACGTACTCATGGCCGGGAAACATCCGTGAGCTGGAAAACCTTATGGAGCGTGCCTACATACTGGAATTTTCTCCAATATTAACGCCTGAGAGCTTTCCTGATGAGCTTTTCACGTCAAAGCTTTCGCCGGCACAGGTGGAGCCGAACATTTCTCTCAGCCTGGCAAAGGTGAGACGTACAGTCATAGAACAGACGGAAAGGTGCTATTTAAAGGAACTCTTGGCTGTAAACAATGGCCGAATAAAAGAAAGCGCCGAGACCGCCGGAATCAGCACACGTCAACTACATAAATTGATGAAAAAACATGGTGTCAGAAAGGAAGAATTTAAAAGTTACAAAATATGAAGCATGGAAAGAGGTGGTTGGATGTGAGATGGCTGTATATTTTACTGGATTATAGGAGGTTAAACACATGCCAAGGCTTATCAAAAAAAGATCAAAAAAAGCAGGTCTTGCTCCAGGAACCCTGGTTCATATTGGAGACCATAAAACAGAAAGAATTAAAATTACTCTAATTGACTATGATGAAGTTCAATTGCAGGAAAAAGAGTTAAAAAAAATAGAAGAATCATTTCCTCTCAAAGAAAAAAAGTCTGTCACATGGATAAACATAGATGGAATTTATCAGCTTGATGTCATAGAAAAAATAGGGAAACACTTAGGCATACATCCTCTTGTTATGGAGGACATAGTAAATACCGGCCAGCGTCCTAAAGCAGAAGATTTTGACAATTATATTTATATTGTCTTAAAAATACTTTATCAGGATGCAGATAAGCTTAAAGTTAAGTCAGAACAACTAAGTTTAATTATAGGGAAAAACTTTCTCATTTCTTTCCAGGAAGTTGAGGGAAATATTTTTTCTTCAGTAAGAGACAGACTAAGAAAAGGCAAAGGACGCTTAAGGAAGATGGGATGCGACTATCTTACATATGCCTTAATGGATGCTATAGTTGATAATTCAACTTTCGGGGTTAAAATGTGCATCAATAATTTCAATCTGTTACACAGATAAAATCACAAATTTTATAGCATTATAAAGAACTTCTATAAAC
>JAIOSU010000242.1 GCA_021107455.1 Clostridiales bacterium
GACTGCTCAACCAGCCCAAGAAAACAGTGTAAAGCCTCAAGAAGTTGATGCGGCATTGGTCATGGGGGACTCTCTAGCGAGAGGAACCGGTGATGAAACTGGAGAGGGGTTTGCTGGATATGTTATAAAAGGACTTGAAGCATCAAGGGGTGAGTCGTTACCACTATATAATATAGCCGTGGAAGGACTAAGGACTGATGCTCTTCTGTCACAAGTCAACGATCCACAAACGCGGGAAGGCATTCGCAGTTCCAGTCTGATTATGATCTCTATTGGAGGGAATGATCTTAGAGCAATAGAGCGATTGGAAAGTAATCAGGAATCCCAATATTTCAAAGAATCTCTTGATTCATACCTTGTTAAGCTGGATGAAATACTAAGAATCATCAGAACAGAAAACGAGGACGCTCCAATAGTTTTCATTGGACTGTACAATTTAGATTATAGCCCTTCAAATCAGGAACGCTCCCAGTATTTGATTGATTGGAACCAATCGACACAAAGGATACTTGAATCGTTTGAAGAAACACTTTTCACACCGACATATGACCTCTTCAAACTGAACCTTGAGGAATACATTTCTGCAGATGGACTTCATCCCAATTCGAAGGGATATGCGGCCATTGGTGATAGAATACTAAAAAACCTGGGGGATTAGTTTATTGACAACTATAAAGATATCCTATAGACTTTTTTTAAACAGATAGGATTACTTATTGAGGTGGATTATGAAACTGTCTACAAAAGGAAGATACGGCCTTAGGGCAATGGTAGATCTTGCGATGAATTCCAGTGGTGAACATGTGGCGCTATCACATGTGGCAGAACGCGAAGGACTCTCAGTGCAGTATTTGGAACAGGTCTTTTCAACACTGAGAAAAGCTGGACTCGTCAAAAGTGTCAAAGGTGCTGGTGGAGGATACACACTGTCGAAAGAGCCATCCTTGATCACTGCGGGTTCTATCCTCAGAGCAATGGAAGGCGATCTTTCCATCGTTGGAAAATCAAAGGATGATGGCACTTCACCAACAGTGGTTGAACAGTGTATCCGTGAGTCGCTATGGGACCGAATTGATGAGAGTATAGTCTCAATCATTGATGAGGTCACAATACAGCAACTGGCAGATGACACCAAGAAAAAGAACGCGGAAAAAGCATTGATGTTCTACATATGAAGAAGCTTTGCATGATCACATAAACAAGGATTATGCAGGGCTTTTTTTATTGAACAGAACAAAACATACTATACTTATATGTTTAATTATATTTTTATGTTGACAAACCTCCAAACAGTCATTATAATCGAATTAATCCTATAAGATTAGTAGGATATAAAAATGGAGGAAAACAATGAATAAAAAAATAATTTTGGGTTTGGTGGCAATAGCAGTTTTGATATTGGCAGGTTTTGGTCTCTTAAATGGTAAAGACAGTGAAGAAGCATCTAAATCATCACTGGAAGTGATCAAAGAAAATGGCGTGATTAGAATCGGCACAGAAGGCACTTATGCACCTTTCACATTCTATAACGAACAAAACGAATTAACCGGCTTCGATGTGGAGCTGGCGAGAGAAGTGGCAAAAAGAATTGGAGTTACAGCAGAGTTCGTGGAGACAAAATGGGATGGCATGTTCGCAGGGCTGGATTCAAATCGTTTTGATCTCGTGGCGAATCAAGTGACGATCAAACCAGATCGAATAGAAAAGTATGATTTTTCCTTACCATATATAAAGACAAGGGCAGTTTTGGTGGTCCATGAAGATAATGAAAGCATAAAAGCTTTTGAAGATCTTGATGGCAAAAAGTCAGGTCAATCACTGACGAGCAATCTTGCTGAACTCGCAACGTCATACGGCGCTGAGATTGTGCAAATCGACGGTTTCAACCAGGCCATTGACCTACTATTGTCCGATAGAATCGATGCGACAATCAATGATCGATTGTCCTATCTGGACTTTAAATTAGAAAGACCTGATGCCAAAATCAAAGTTGTGGCGGAACAGGCAACAAGTAGTGAAGCCGCATTCCTTTTCAATAAAGGCAATGAAGAGTTGGTCGAGGCAATCAACACAGCAATGGAGGAAATGTTCGCCGATGGCACATACCTTGAGATCTCCGAAAGATGGTTCGGAGACGACGTTTCAAAATAAGTTTAGAGGAGAAATTTAATGGATGACCAAATACTGAGACTTGTTGGAATTTTGATAGATTCTTTTATTCCGCTACTGAAAGCCGGTTTAATGTTCACAGTGCCACTTGCACTGATTTCATTTGCCCTGGGACTGACATTGGCGTTTCTGACGGCTCTGGCCAGAATTTCATCAAGCAAGGTACTTCAGTCCATTTCAAGATTTTATGTTTGGTTGATCAGAGGGACGCCACTACTTGTGCAACTCTTCATCATTTTCTATGGACTGCCCGCTGTTGGTGTGACGCTCAGTGCATTCCCATCAGCGGTCATCGGGTTCACACTCAATGTGGGCGCATACAATTCAGAAACCATCAGAGCCGCTATCCAGTCCATCGACAAGGGACAGTGGGAGGCTTCCAAGGCCTTAGGACTTACGAGGGGAAAAGCGCTTAGATATGTCGTTTTACCCCAAGCCCTCAGAGTAGCCATACCACCGCTTTCAAATTCGTTCATCGGACTCGTCAAGGACACATCACTTGCAGCGGCAATCACCGTGACAGAAATGTTCCAGGTTGCCCAGCAAATCACAGCGAGAACCTATGAACCGCTATTACTCTACACAGAAGCGGCATTCATCTATCTGATATTCTGTTCGGTGCTTACACATTTGCAAGGTAAACTGGAAGTATACTCGAGCAGACATCTCACATCGTGATGGGAAAGAGAGGAATAAAGTGATTACAATCAACAACGTCCGTAAAAAGTTCGGCAATCTTGAAGTCTTAAAAGGCATCAATCTGAACGTCAAAAGAGGGGAAGTGGTCTGTGTCATCGGATCCAGCGGATCTGGCAAAAGCACACTTCTAAGATGTATGAACACCCTTGAATCCGTTACATCCGGAACGATTCACATTGATGGAAAACCTCTTGATGATCAGACGACAAAAGATATCGGAATGGTTTTTCAAAGATTCAATCTCTTTGCACATCTTACCGTTCTCGAGAACATCATGCTCGCACCGATGGTGGTGAAGGGTGAATCCAAAGACAAACTCAAAGAAAATGCAATGAAGTTACTGAGAAAAGTCGGTCTTGAGCAAAAGGCGGATGCTTATCCGAATCAGCTTTCAGGAGGCCAGCAACAACGGGTCGCCATCGCCAGAGCACTTGCCATGCAACCGAAAATCATGCTGTTTGACGAACCGACTTCTTCTCTTGACCCAGAACTGGTCGGAGAAGTGCTGGAAGTCATGAAAGCCCTGGCGGAAGAAGGCATGACCATGTTGATTGCCACCCATGAAATGGAGTTTGCTAGGGAAGTATCCGACCGATTCATTTTCCTCGATGGTGGAATCATCGTAGAAGACGGCACTCCTGAAGAGATTTTTGAAAACCCGAAACATGAGCGCACAAAAGTATTCCTAAACAGAATGAGGAAATCCGGATAACAACTTGTACCTTTTCGATTACGTGGTAAAATAGGAGTAGCAAACAATCGAGGTATGAGACTAATGATAATAAAAGTACTGAAAAATATACTGAAAGTGTTATTGATCCTGTTGATTATAGTCACAATCGGCACCGCAGCCATCAACATCTATATAATCAAGGTCACAGAAAAATTCATAGTCGCACCAGATACTGCACTTGAGTTTGGGCCGGACGCCATCATGGTCCTCGGTGCCGGAGTCAACCCCAACAGGACCCCGAGCGTCATGCTCGCAGACCGTTTGCTCCAAGGGATTGAACTTTATGACATGGGTGTCTCTGACAGGATCCTTATGAGCGGCGATAACAGTACGGATCATTATGACGAAGTCACTGTGATGAAGAATTATGCGATTGCTCAAGGTGTGCCTTCGGCACACATCTTCAAGGATCATGCCGGATTCAACACTTACAATAGTATGTTCAGGGCAGAAGCCATCTTCGAAGTGGAAAAACTGGTTATTGTCACTCAGCAATATCATCTTTACAGATCGCTATACATTGCTGACAAACTCGGAATCGAGGCAGTAGGCGTCGCATCCAATCCTCAGCAATACGGAGGTCAAAGCTCCAGAGACATCAGAGAAGTGCTTGCACGGGTCAAAGACTTCTTCATGGTCATATTCAAACCCGATCCGACATTTCTCGGCAACAAAATCCCCATCACTGGTGATGGCGATGCATTTTATGATTAAATCAAAACACCTGCAATCCATCAGCGACTGCAGGTGTTTTTTATTATTTTTAATAATACTCATATTTTCAAAGTTAATCAGTGTTTAATATATATTTAAGAATTAATAAGCAAAATAAACGTATACTGTAATTAAATGATATATAACTATAGAAAATAAAACTTGGAGGTGCAATGGTGAAAAGAGTACTTATTATCTTGTTAATAGTCATTTTAGTCTCACAATTACTTACGGCTTGTTCAAATAAAACAGTTCCAAATGAATATGAGGATAGGGATTACGATGTTACAATTAATTATGAACTAAAATACGACAAAGATATATTCGGTGATTTATCCAGAGAAGAGATTCGAGAAATATTAGGTGTGATTATGGATGAGGTTCTACTTGATGATGACATAGAATTTGTTGCAAAGGAAAAACTTGATATAGTAATGAATCCATATCAAGTGAATGCAGATTCTATAATTGAAAGCGTTCTCAAAGAGTATGGAATCGATGATACAGATAAAATTGATTTGGCAAAATCAAAAATGACCATAAAAAAAATAAAACGCAATTAATGACATTAATGTCGACACAACGTAAAAGAGCAGTTATCTACCCATATTGGGGATAATTGCTCTTTTACGTTTAATTAACACCGCCTTATGGGTACCTGGTACCCACAAGGCGGTAACCCAGATGCACTTTAGAATAAGGAATTAAGGCTTGAAGTATCGGTGAACTGTGTCTTGATCAAATCTGCCAAATCA
>JAIOSU010000192.1 GCA_021107455.1 Clostridiales bacterium
GAGTTATAAAAGGAGGTGCCCGAATTGAACGATTACAATATTTTTGATATTATCGGACCCATCATGATTGGACCGTCCAGTTCACATACGGCTGGAGCATGTAGAATCGGATATACGGCACAAAACATAATCAAACTTCCCATTACTGAAGTGGAATTCGTCCTATATGGATCTTTCGCAAAAACATATAAAGGCCACGGCACCGATATTGCTTTGCTTGGTGGTTTTCTCGGACTGAAACCTGATGACGAACGCTTGGTGGATGCCTTTAAAATAGCTGAAAATAGGGGATTGAAATATAGCTTTTTGACTTCAGAGGATGATACCGATCACCCCAACACCGTCAAGATCATCGCTCATACCAATCGACTAGAAAAATGGGAGATCATCGGAGTTTCCATCGGTGGAGGCAAAATGATCATCAGGTCCATCAACGGCATCGACGTCCAGTATACAGGTGATTACAATACATTGGTCACTCATCATAAAGACAGTTCCGGAATGCTTGCTCGCATCGCGACCGTGCTTTCAGAGAGCCGAATCAACATTGCTTTCATGAAGCTTTATCGTGAGGAAAAAGGTCTCAAAGCCATTGGCATCATTGAGACCGATGAGAACATTGAACAGCAGGTGATCAATGAACTGCTCAGACTGGATGGCATGCTCTATGTCAATGTCATCGGAAAAATCTACGAATAATGGGGGGAAACATGAAATTTTCGAACAGTATAGACGTCATTGCCTACTGCAAAGAACAAGGTGTGCCTTTGCATCAGGCTTCCATGGATTATGAAATTCAAAAGACCGGTCGCAGTTACGGCTATATCAAAGACTACCTGAGAAATGTACTTGGAGTCATGTCCAACGCTGTCCATCTTGGCATCACTGACGAGGACAACTTAATAAAAGGTAAGATCATAGGTAATGATAGCGTCCTACTTAAAAAACGCTATGAGAGTGAGAAAACTGTTTGTGGCAAAACGATAGCCATAGCCGTGAGTTACGCACTGAGCACTATGGAAGTCAACGCTTCCATGGGAAAAGTGGTCGCCTCACCCACCGCTGGATCTTGTGGCGTGCTACCAGCTGTTCTGATTACCATGAAAGAACGATTTGATCTAGATGAAGACAAGTTGATTGAAGGACTACTAGCTGCGAACATGGTCGGTAGCGTTGTCGCTCGAAATGCAACCATATCGGGTGCGGAAGGAGGGTGTCAGGCAGAAGTTGGAACAGCATCTGCCATGGCATCTGCTGCGGTTGTTCATATGATGGGCGGAACACCGGAGCAAGCTTTCAATGCTGCTGCGATGTGTTTCAAAAACCTGCTCGGACTAGTCTGCGATCCCATAGCAGGTCTCGTGGAAAGTCCATGTGCAAAGCGCAATGGCATGGGTGCCGCAAATGCCCTCATGTGCGCCGAGATGGCACTATCCGGGATTGTAAGCATCATTCCTTTTGATGAAGTCGTAGAGGCTATGTATAGGGTTGGAAAAGCAATGCCGCCTTCGCTAAGAGAAACCTCCATGGGTGGCCTTGCAACGACAAAAACCGGAATTCAAATCAAAACTGATTTGTTTAAGTAAAAAAGAAGGAGCTACAATATTTGCGCAAAGCGCAAATATTGTAGCTCCTTCTTTTTTATCAATCCAGCTTAATATGGCAATACCCACCCGGATTCTTTTTAAGATATTTTTGATGGTATTCTTCTGCGGGATGATAATAATCGAGATTACCCACTTCCGTCACTATTGGCTTGGCATGTTTCGTTTGTTCCTCATCCAGTGAGTGTTTGATAACATCCACATCTGATACATCGAGATAATAGATTCCAGTACGATACTGTGAACCGATGTCTCCACCTTGCCTGTTGAGGCTTGTTGGATCGATTACCTTCCAAAAGTGCTCAAGTAGTGTCTCAAGCGTTATCAAGTTTTCATCATATTCCAAATAAAGTACTTCCGCATGACCGGTTGTATTCGTACAAACCTGCTCATAAGTCGGTTCAAGAGTTTCCCCATTGGCATATCCGACTTCAGTTTTCACTACACCGTTCATTCTGGAAAAATACGCTTCCATACCCCAGAAGCATCCACCTGCTAAAACTATTTTTTTCATAGCAACCTCTCCATTCTGACTTTACATTAGCGTACAACAAGTTGAACGGGCATGCAAGTGTCATTTTTGGAAATTATGCAAGACCTATAATTACAGCTCCAAACATAAAGATCGACGCTATCACAAATAAAAGTGCTTGGAATTTCCACTGGAATTTAAACCATTTGTTCCAATCCAATCTCGCAACTCCGAGTACACCCATCAAACATCCAGATGTTGGCACGATAAGGTTCGTAAATCCATCACCCAATTGGAATGCTAGTACAGCAACTTGCTTCGTCACTCCAACGAGCTCTGCAAGTGGTGCCATAAGTGGCATTGTGAGCGCTGCCTGACCTGAACCTGAAACTACGAAGAAATTAAATACAGATTGCATAATGTACATAATCCATGCGGTAAGTGCTGTAGGAATTCCATTCAACGAATTCGCCATACCATTTAAAATTGTATTCAAAACGGAAGCGGAATTAGCCGAGCTATGGCCTAGGACCAAAACGATACCTTGCGCCATACCAACTACGAGAGCCGCTCCAACCAAATCTTTTGCTCCATCTTTGAAAGATTCAGCTATGCTGTTGACAGTCATGTCATTGAGTTTGAAAATCACACCAATGATTCCCGAAACAAGTCCCATTGTAAAGAATACCGTCGCGATTTCAGGGATATAGTAACCGTGTGCCTGTACGCCCCAAACCGTCCAAACAATACCTAGAACTATGGTCAACAAAACTAAAATATGACCTAATTTCAAAGGATTGCTTGCCAGATCTTTATTTGAAAATTCTTCTCTATATGCATGATCCGACTCATATGCTACAGATCTCAGTGGATCTTTTTTGATTCTAGAACCATAGAACATTGTGAATGCAATACCTATTGCTGTGAACACAATCCACATCACAATTCTAAAAGTCGCTCCGGAACCCACTTGAATACCCGCGATACCTTGAGCGATCGCCACTGAGAATGGATTCATCCAAGAAGTAGCAAATCCTATTTGAGTAGCGCCATAGGTGATCAGAATTCCCACTATTGCATCATACCCCATGGAAATCATAAGCGGAACTACAATCATCGCAAACGGGATGGCTTCCTCACCCATACCAAAGATTGCTCCACCAAGTGAAAACACAAAGAATAATAGTGGAATCAAAACCAAATCAGCCTTACTGAATTTTGTGATGAGATTAATGATTGATGCATCAACCGATCCCGTTCTGAGAATAATTCCAAATGCACCACCGACTACCAAAATAAATGCTACGACTCCAACTGCGGAGCCCCATTTGTCACCAGTGACCAGTCCTTCAAACATATAATTGAGAAAACCGACATCGCCCCACTTCTCGAAAACTTTGATGGCTTTTGTCTCACCAGTGTTTTCAAAATCACCATATTCCTGAACGACTCTAGCCCCTTCAATTTCAAGTGCAGAAGCTTTTGACTTTCTGATGTTGCCAATCTCTTCCTCTCCCAGATAAACATAAGTCCTTGAACTATCTGTAGTATCGATTGTATAGATTGTCCCTTCAACGTCGACATCCTGTGTCTGGTTGTCTTCCACCACAGCAATCACGTTGCTGTCCATATCTTCAACCACATAATTGACAT
Organism: Clostridiales bacterium; assembly: GCA_021107455.1. Taxonomy (GTDB): domain Bacteria; phylum Bacillota; class Clostridia; order Peptostreptococcales; family Acidaminobacteraceae; genus Fusibacter_D. The sequence continues at coordinate 3,730 of JAIOSU010000192.1, forward strand.
TGAAGTAACCGGTTGGAATCACGTAAGTTAACGCCGCTGCTAACAAAACAATAAAGAAAATAATGACATAAGTATCTGGCATGCGCCACTGCTTGTTCGACATAATAAACCCCCTTAATTTTTTGGTCACAATTTATTATTGCAAATTGTGTGCCAAATCACTTTTTCAAGAAAAACGCAATTGCTCAAGAAAGTTCTGCAATTGCGCGCTTTTTTAGGTGCTTTATGGTTGAATTGGTGCTTTTATACACCTTATTCGACCTTTATCACCTTGATGTTTTGATTCTTTGATACCCGTCCTCTGTGAGTTCTATGCCCCGTCTGCCCTTGGAAATCTGTACCATTCCAAGTTCCTTTAACTGAAGCAATATCCTTCTGACTTGATTTTCGGTCCTCTTGAACCTTCCATTCCTGCTCATTTCAGACAAACTGGTTCTTGAAACCGCCTCATCAGCAGAAATCATTTGATGAATCAGGCTAAGGAAAAACAAGTGTTCATCAGATAAATAAATCAACTCCTCAGAGTGCTTCAGGGTAGGTTCAAATTCTTTACTCTCATTTATTTCAGCAGTAAAAAAAGATTCACTCGGTAAATCCTCTACATCGATGAAGTCAGATGTTCTTACCGCCAACATGTAATTTATTGTGTTTTTTAGTTCTCTGACATTGCCCATCCAATCATAAGCCTCAAGTTTTTGAATCAATTTTCTTGAAAATTCGACTTTTGTTGAAGTCATACCTTCTGCAATATGATCCAGTAGGATCTCAATGTCTTCTCTACGGTTTCTCAATGGTTCAAGGTGGATATATCCCATTTTAAGTCTGAAGTAAAGGTCCTCCCTGAAAGATTTTTCATTCACCATTTTGATCAAATTTTTGTTTGTGGCTGCGACAATCCTTACATCTACCGGCCTGATCTCATTGCCTCCAACAGGCATGATTTCCTTCTCTTCAAGAACTCTCAACAATCTTGATTGAACTTTAAGGGAAATATCACCAATTTCATCAAGGAAAATCGTTCCACCATTAGCCTCTTCAAAAAGACCTTTCTTACCGCCTTTTTTCGCACCGGTAAACGCACCTTCTGCATATCCGAAAAGTTCACTTTCAATCAAACTATCTGGCAGCGCACTGAAATTGACAGCCAAAAATGGTGCATCCGACCTGTTGGAATGATTGTGAATCGCACTGGCTGCAAGTTCCTTGCCCGTCCCAGATTCCCCTTGAATCAATATGTTCATATCGGTTTTTCCAAGTTTATCTATGAGTGATTTCAGTTTTTTTATTGCTAAAGACCTGCCCACGATATCATCTATGTTATACTTCGCCACATATCCTTTTCTGATGGCTTCTTCTTTGAGTGCCTTGGTTTTTTGATGTTCCTTGAGAGGCTTGAATGATGCACATGTCATCCCACTCTGGTTGATTTTGAACTTGCTCACGATATACTCATTGCCATCGATTGACATTTCAAGTGGTTCAGTCAGAAAATCATCTGTGAGATACACCAGCAACTTCTTGTTATAAATCACACGGCTTAACCGGTTTCCAATATACCTGAACTGTTTTATTTTTAATATGGTTTTAAGCATATCATTGAAAACAACAATGTTATGCCCCGGATCAAAAATGAGGAGACCTTCTTCAAAGCCATCAATCACGCGGTCCATGCTCTCGTTGAGATTTATGATTTGAGCTCTGGAATTTGCAAGACTTTTAGCGACATTAATAATTTTTTCCAAATACATCTTGGAAAAAGACCCGGATGATTGTTCCAACAAATCGAGGTGTGAAAGCACTTTTGCGATGGTTTTGAAATCGAAAATCCGCGAACCGATATTGATCACATTTTCTATACCTGGTGGTACATATTGAAGTTCACCGGGGGTGATCGCATGGTGAAACTCCATAGGATCCTTGTTGCATCCAGGATAATAGAGCTCCAGTTCCATGTGATCGAGACCAATTTCTTCCATGGCTTCTTTGACTTCCAAGGCAGATTCGTACAAATCATTGACGAGTAAAACCTTGGTCTTATTCGGTATGGAAACCACCATTTCAAGTGTATCGTAATTGATGGTTCTTTTGCCGACCACAAAGGGGATCGTAGGATCAATTTTTCCAAGTACAGCCACTTCCTCATATAGAGCCTGACTGGAGTAAATTATAAAATCAGGACTACTCACATCTCCCAGCCCTTCATCCATCATGTAAACATCCAGTTCAATAGTCTGTGGCAAAAAATTCTTAAGTTGTTTGGTAAGCGATTTGCACGTTTCTTTTGAACCAGTCAAAAGTGCGATTTTCATATTTATTCAATCCCTTCAAAAGTTCCGTATTCGATTATTTTTGAATCTGCCATCATTCTTTTTCCACCTGCGAAAACATCTTGAATCTTAAAATCCACTGGGTCGATCAGAACCAGATCCGCATCCATACCCACTGAAATTCCACCTTTGTGATTAAGTTTAAGCAACCTTGCCGGATTTTCTGTAATGGGCTTGATCGCTTCATCCACCGCCATGCCATGGTTTACAATCAGTTCTCGTACAGCCTCATAAAGTGATGTCACCTTGCCCACATCGAGACCAGTCAACTTCCCTTTGTCGTCAAATCTAGGTAAGGAGCCTTGTCCATCCGATGAAAAAGTGATTTGTGTGGTAGCGACTCCTTTTTCGATACAAATCTTGTAGGCATCAGAGGCTCTGACTTCACCTTCCTCAATAAATTGAGGCACAGTCGATGTAGTAAAATCGATGAAACCGCCATCTTGTGCATACTTGACCGCTTCATTGAAGAGCGACCTGTTGCGATTGGCGTGTGTAGGCAAGAACTGCGACGCCGGGATCTCGGTATTTCTGAGCATATAATGTAGATAGTCCATTTTTTCTTTGCCATCACCCAAATGGACATTCACCACTCCCGCTTTTCCAGACAAGATGCCTCCTACTCTGGCATCTGCTGAAACTCTTGCAAACTCATCAATTGTAGGGGCTGAACTCCTATGGTCGGATAGAGCCACCTCTCCAACACCTATGATCGGGTCGATCATCATAATATCCTTTTGAACAGAACCCGTTAGTGTAGCGAGGGGTAATCTATATGATCCTGTATAGACAAAAGCTGAAATACTCTCTTCCCTCAAACCATATGCTTTGGCCACAAGACTTTCCATGGATCTTGTAACACCGTCAGTACCAAGACATCCAACCACAGAGGTTACTCCACCACTGATGAGATCCGACAACGTAATTTCAGGGGTACGGGTCTTAAAGCCACCTTCACCTCCGCCACCGAGCAAATGTACATGGCAAGCTATAAATCCCGGGAGCAATAGTTTACCTTCAGCATCAATCACCTCAATATATTCTGATGCCTCAAGGTCAATTTTATCTTCTATGAAACCTATAGTCCCTCCCACACACATCACATCTCTTTTACCAATATGTTTCGGACTGTATACTTCCGCGTTTCTGATTATTTTTATCATAATATTTCCTCCAAATGCTTATTTGCATTATAAATATTGCAATAAACATGCCAATCAAATCTCTCTTTTAACAGATTACCATTTTGAAGGATGCATATCAATATACCTCCTTCCAACAAAAAAATCGGACTCTCTTTTGGGAATCCGATCTGATGACTCATTTTTCAATTTGGTATTTTCAGCACTTGTCCCACTCTGATCAGATTCGGATTTGAAATACCGTTTGCCTCAATCAACGCTTCCAGCGTTACATTATGATCATCTGCAATTTTCCACAGAACATCCCCCGATACGACCTTGTATGTCATTGCAGAGCTCTTACTCATTTCCACAGAAAATGGTTTGATTCTCATGTATACATTTTCAAAGGAATATAGATCTGCAGCTCCTGACTGCCCCCAATACCCTTCAGTATCTTCGCCACTATAAAATGTGAATGCAAATCCCGACAAATCTTCACCCAAAAGGTAAGTGGTCACTTCAGACTTCGCTTCATTGTCCACGAGTTCAAATGCAATAAAATCCCTAAACCTTTGATTCGGAGACATTGGTCCCCCAACAACAGTTTCCTCAGTGTACAGATATTCATAGCCAAAAGTTGTATATTTATCAGAGTCCATCAGGGCGATATTGTTATTGACATCATAAGCATCAAGACCCTCGAGATATGTCAGTTTGAACCCATCATATCCTCCGTCTTTAACTGATCCACTGGCATCAAGGATCACCACACCACCTGTTCCTGCAACTGTGATCATACCTGTCATATTATCATATATCATGGCCGTGTTCTCTTCCACTCCAAATGCCACAGGGAAAGTCCCTTTCTCATCGTGTGTCAATACAGCTAGTCTACCCAGTCTTGCTTTTCTGTCAAAATGTTGGTCCACTATGCCGTGTTCAAAGAACCCAAGACCTTTTGAGACCACCAGTCCGCCTTCGTTTTGATAATCCATGGTAGAATCGTCGAAGTCTTCAGTGTAACCAAATTCAAGCGCACTAAGGCTGTCTCCACCAGCAATCATTACTTCACTCATTATTGCGGCACCTGCACTTGAACCACCGATTACAGCACCTTCTCTGTAAACATTCCAAATAGCGTCCAAAACAGGAGTATTTTCACCCTTTTCGGTCAATAGCACCTCTGTAATCCTAAGTTGATCGCCACCGACAAACCATATTCCTGTTAAACCCTCAACCATTTTTGCCACTTCGGGATTTTGACCATTCCCGCTCCAGAGTGACTCATCAACCTCTTCCGACTTACTGTCATCTTTGACTGCTAGTGGAAGTGTTATAATTCTGGACGGATCAATACCTCTACTGACCATATCTTCAGTAAACATTCTGGCATATTTGTCTGGACTTCCACTTGCTGCCGGTACAATACCAATCCTGGCATTTTCAGTTCCACCTGCCTGGGTGATAAACGCATCGTAAACAGCCTCGTTGTCCGCTCTAAGCGCACCTCCAACTATGACTAGCGAACCCTTGATCTGCTCATCTGCCGCAAACCCTGGCGACAACTGGAGCACTAGAACCATTGCGATGACCATAACTAGAAACTTCTTCATTTGGACCCTCCTTAGTATACAAAAAAATATGAACAATACTTAACATTGCAAATCTCATGCCATTATAATCACATGAAAAACGCGTAAAAACGTCAAGTATTGCTCACTTTATCCACCTAATAAGGGTCTATTCAACCTTGTTTCACCTATTTCAAAAAAGCTCTGGCGGGCAGCCCTTCCACACCACTTATTTTTAGTGGGATACAAATAAACTCATAGCGGCCACCATCAACCTTTGAGAGTTCAAGACCTTCTATGATGTAAATACCATTTCCCAATAGAGTATTGTGTGTCGGATGACCCGGAGCACTTCTTTCTATGCCAAGTGCATCTATTCCCACAGCTTTCACACCCAAATTCTTCAGATACATCGCACCTGATGCATCCAAATAATCATAATTGAGATCAAAAGCTTCAGAATAGGAATTCTTGGTCTTGATAATGACTATATCACCTTTTTTAATCTCAAATTGACTCAAGAACTGTTCATCTACTTCAG
>JAIOSU010000124.1 GCA_021107455.1 Clostridiales bacterium
CCAGATATAGACTCGATATTCTTACAAAACGATCGCTTGAAAATGAGCTTTTGGAAATTATCAATCGCTTTGAACCGAGCGCTTTTATCATTTTCTATGAACCTAAACTCTTTAAGGGTGGCTATATTTTAGAAATGATGAAAAAAAGGATGTCAAGGAGATAATCCTTTTTTTTGCGCATCCAATTTCATTCCGACCTATTTCAGATTATAGCCTGTTCAAGTTCTTATTCTTCCTATGCAATTGCACCACCTTTCTCACCATCAATCCTAAGATCACTAGTGACAGAATAACCAATAAAGGAATTCCAATAAACAGCAGAAGGTAAATATTATTATTGATAGTATTCATAATTTTTTCTGAGGGTGTGATTTCTTCCTTTTCATAAAGTGTGAAACTAAGATCCTCTTCAGGGAGAGTCTCGAAAGTTCCAACATAAGTTCCATCAGTCTCCTTGATTAAAGGCAAATTACTTTGTATTACATAGGGGTAATCTTTTGATGGGGTGATTTTTATGGTCAAATCGTGAAAATCTTTCCAATATTTCGCCGGGTGTAGAAAATAGTTGTAAGTATATGTAGGATTTACCGTTTTTCTTTTGTCCATACTTCCCAGCGTAGGATACCTGACTTCAATTGTTTTTTCTTCAAGCATCTCAAAAGGTACCTCATATGCAATCAGTACGTAACGTGAAGCAATCAGCAAACTTGAAATTTGATCCTCAGAAATGAAACGCTCTCTTTCTAGCGCTTGGTCTAAAGCTTTATAGTAAACATTTTTATCCTCTGGTATATTATATCCAATGAGTATATCTCTATCTGTGGCAATATAGTCTATTAAGTAATGTTCAATACCCATTTCTATTTCTTCGATTTCATACTTAAAATCAGTGATTTCATCGGCATCTGAATGACCACTTTCATACCCTTTGATATCGATTTTAAGATTTTCATCAAAGCTGAAAATTTCCATGACTCGCTTTTCCTCATCAAGCCATGTCCCTACACTGAACTCATTGCTCTCGCTATTATAAGCGTAGCTGTTGTTGCCCTTCGTAAGGATTCTAGAACTTCCCGTTTCAGTCTGGAAATTCGCCACTACATGCATACTCTCTTCACGATCTGATTCCAAATGGATCCTGTAGAGGATTCCCATTTCCTCATAATCAAAATTCTTCGGCGCATATTTCTCTTCAATAACAGATTTAAGAATATCCTTTAGCTCTATGGACTCTTCGAACTTACCATTTGCTGAAATGGAATTCACTGTATCTCCATAATGGATACTATAACCAATGGGCTTGCCATCAACTAAAACCTCAATCTTATCTTTTTCAACGCCCCACATGTTTTTAATGAAAGGAAAGACCATTCTGGAAATAATGCTCTCTTCTTCAGTATTTTTCATACTATATTTTGCACTAACTTCACCTATGAGAGAAAAATTATCATGTTCTTCTTTACTGAAATCAAAATGTAACTCTTCGTTCAATACTGAAATTGGCGAATGTTCGTCAATGGTGATCATTGAGATTCCCGGATACTGAAACCATGTGACTGGTCCTGAATTTCCATAGGTTAGAATTCCGCTCAAGATTACTATCAAAACGATCAATAAGATTGCTTTACATTTTCTCATGATTCTATCCTCTTATTGTCATTTATACCTAACTGATCATTTACAATTTGTTCCTCTTCAAATCTATTCTTTAGAAACTCAGATAAAGTTCTATTCTTATGTTTCACATAATCCAGTCTCCATGTCAAATACGCGGTCGGAATAATATCAGTAAATGGAAGCATCTCTTCTAATGCCCCACCAATGGCCATTCTCTTGTGATTTGGAAATAAAACATAAATCAAAAATCCACTGATCGGCCCCCAAACCAAATCCCCTCCTTCACCAACTACAGGGAGTACATAAGAGACAATACCGACTAGATCAATCATTATTGCAGAAAAGAGTTTGAAATATTTTATGCGATTATACTTTTTTAAAAGGTCATTATACATTTTTGCCTCCATTAACATAAATTTACCTGTTTTTCCAAACAGGTTTTCTTTTGTTTAAAAAAGCATTGACCCCTTCATGGGCATCTTCTGTGGTGCAAAGGGATGCAAAATGATTATTTGTCAGATCCAGTGCTTTGGCATAATCAAGATCTTCCATTTTATAAAATGATTTCTTTCCTAATTGAAGGGCCAATGGGCTTTTATCTGCTAATTTTCTTGCATATTTGAGCGTCTCTTCTTCTAATTTATCAGCAGGAACCACTTTGTTGATCAGACCGATTCTCCGAGCCTCAGCCGCATCGATTATATCTCCAGTCAATATCAGTTCCAATGTCTTCTTTCTACCCAGACTTTTTAGTAATGGTACTGCGGGACCCATACAAAACAGACCGACATTGATTGCTGTTGCACCAAATTTCGCATCATCAGATGCAATTGCCAGATCACATGCCGCCACAAGTCCAATGCCATTTGCCACGGCTATTCTCTGTACAGAAGCAATCACAGGTTTACCCATAGAAGCAATCGTAATGTTCATTTTCTCCATCAACTCAACCCATTTTGAGTATTCAAGATTACTTTTTCCTTTTATATCATTTATATCGATTCCAGTACAAAAGTTCTTTCCATTGGCATTAATAATAATCACATTTACACTATCGTCATTTTCAAATTCCAAAAGTGCATTGTTCAGTTCTGTTGCAAGGGGAACGTTAAATGTATTGTTAAACTCCGGTCTGTTTAATGTGATGATTCCAATATTTTCATTTTTACTAACGATAATTGATGTCATTCTTTTTCCTCCCTACTTTGTCATTACTAAAATTATATCATTTTTGATTTTAGAATACGCTTCTATTTAAGCATTAAAAATCCCGCTGAATTTAATCAACGGGATATCCATTAATAATAGTTGTAATTAAAGTTTGTCGATCAACAGGTTTTGAAAACAGAAAACCCTGGTATATAAAGCACCCTAATGCACTTAGCTGTTTTAACTGAGCCTGTGTTTCGACACCTTCTGCGATGATTTGAGCATCTATTTTATTGGCCAAATCGATCATTGCAGAGATGACATTTGATACTTTAGGCTTTTCTAGGAAGGTGTTTACAAATGAACGATCTATCTTGATAGCGTGAACTGGGAACTCACTTAAGTAAGTAAGCGATGAATAACCTGTTCCAAAATCATCCAGATGGACTCGATAGCCCATTTCCATAAGTTTAGTGATATTGTCTTTCACAAGTGTCAAATTTTTAGAAAAAGCGGTTTCTGTAATTTCGAAGATCAATGATGCTCTTTCTGTTCTATTTTTTTCGACTTCAACTTCAATGCGATCAATGAACTGCGGATCCAGTAGCTCAACTACGGAAATATTCACTGACAATGGCAGTAGTATATCATGGTGCTCTTTTAATTCTGATTGAAATTTTAATACTTCGGAAATCACAAACTGGTCAAGTTGATCGATTACACCTAATTTTTCAGCCCTTTGGATAAAATCAACTGGTGGGACATTGCCTAGCTTTCCGTGTTTCCAACGCATCAAAGCTTCTGCACCGATAATACGTTTATTTTGATCATACTGTGGTTGGTAAACCACTGAAATTTCATTTCGTCTTATAGCTTCAAACAAACCGGATTCAATTTGTGATTCATATCTTCGTTTTTGATGTAATTCATCATCAAACCATGTGATAACACTCTCATGACTTAAATTTAATTGATTGCTGAGCATTGCAGATTCTGCCTTTTCTAGCACTTCAATTCCTTGATTGATTTCATCGTATTTTCGATCCAGTAGTATTCCTCCCACTGCAAGAGAAACTTTGATAGTCGATGTATCAAGTAGTTTCATCGATGCGACTTCATCTTTAATATCTTGGATCATATTGTAAATATTATTTAGGTGTCCTCTTCCTAAAAGCAATCCAAATTTACCAATAGCCAAATCATAAAGCGGTATGGATTCATCTTGTGTCATATGTTTACTCACCGCGAGTCCTATTTTGTAATGTAATAATTCTAAAATAGTCTGTCCTACAGTTTCAGAATAATGGTTGATCTCTTTATAGCTTAAACACAATAAAGCATCACCCTTCAAATCATCTGATTGAGCCCTATTATTTAAGGTTTGAATCAAATAATCACGATTGTAGAATCCAGTCTTCGCATTATGAAACGCGTAGTATTCTACTTGATCCTTATACAGGTTTAGAGCGTCATAGTTTTCTCTCAAAGTCTCCTCTGAAGCAGCCATCTCTTCGTATAGCGCTTGAATTTCCATGTAATTGTGCGCAAGTTCATTTTCTCTTTGGAGTATGTTTTCTCTCATGTTTTCAAATGTTGTAGCCAATTGACCGATTTCATCATTTTGGTGCAGCAAATCAGAAGAAATCTCCTCTGCATATGCACCACTTCCAATAAGCTCTGCGTAAGCTCTCAAATGAATGATTGGATTTGAAATCTTTCTGCTTATGGCATTGGCTATAAAAATTGAGATGATAAATGTAACTATATAAATCATTAGAAAACTGCTCATGGTTTCGCTTACCCCACTATGAAAAAAAGAAGTGGGTACAGATATCCACAAGGTCCAAGGGGCATTATTTAATTTTGATGAGATATAAGTTTGATCCTCAAGTTCAAAAGTGCTGACATCTTCATTGAAGCCTTCAATAATGTCATTAACCATTAATGCTTCTGGTTGATTGTTAAAAATTTCCGGGTTGTGGTATGCGACTAAGAGGCCATTTTCATCTATTAAGAGTGTCTTTGCTCCTTTAGGAATTGCATATGATTTAAGTCTCTGTGAGAGTTCGTCCAACTTGATGGCCATATTTAAGATTCCACGCACATCTTGGTCCATAACACGTTTTCTAAGTACGGTTACTATGTTACCTGTCCCAGAATCAAACGAAGGGAAATCCACAAATGCAGTCTCCATTTCGGACACTAACTTGACCCAATATCTGTTTTCCCATGTGTACCCTTCAGGCGGTATCCAGCCATCTGAGCTGGTGAAATGTCCTGAATCCTGCAAGGTATTAAAATAGCTGTATAGCATATATTCATTCGATATGCCCATATTAAAAGTGAACGCTGCCGTGCTTTTCTCAGAGTAATCTCCAATAAGCGTCAGTGCACTAACTTGACCATCCAAATAGCCCTTTTGTAACTGTATGAAATTATCCATCTCAAGCGCTAATTCTTTGGCTAGTGAATTAATGTACGCTTCATTGCTTGCCTCTACCATGTTTTTGCTGCGGATTGTACCATAAGCAGAAATCACCGTTGCCACAATCAAAGTAATGACAAACGCCATAACGAGTATCTTAAATCGGATTGACTTCACAGGTTCACCAACTTCTCTTCAGATTGGTCTTACATGAATATTTTACCATTATTCGTTGTTTTGTTGCAACTTATGTAAATTATACAATAAAAAAATGCGCAAAACTCAATTTGCGCATTTAATATTTATAGTTTAATCCTTACAATGATCTTATCTATTTTCCCATCACGGTTAAAGATACTTTGGCTGATTTGCTTATTGAGCTTGACAGTATTTTCGAAAGTATATTTATCACCATTATGATAACAGATAGTAATCGCTTTATAATTATTGAGTTCATAGATAATAGGCACTGAACAGATTGTAAATCCAAGTTGTTTCTCATCAAGTATGATTGTACCTGATGGCAGTTTCCACTCCGTTTTCTGATCAAGCATCTCATCTTTTGACAACAGTCGAGGATTGAAGCATATTTCACCATTAGAGATATTTACACCAAGTTCTCCAAACCTGGAAATAATGTCCTCCTTAACTTGTCCAGTCATCCCTGGTTGTTGAACACCGGCGAAACTAGGCGTATGAGAATATGCATCTGTCGGAAAAGCACCGTAATCCACTGGTGATTTTTCAACTCCAATACCTGCTTTCAGCTCATGGAAGTACTCTGCCAACCTCACAGCATCATCACTTTGTTCATCCTTTACAATTGTGGCATAGTAATTTTCTTCAGCGGCTAGCACCAACTTTGAAACCATATGCCAGTAAATGCATCCTAAGCCTTCATACTTATAGAAAGTGCCTGAACGCCCTGTGAAGGAATGGTGATCAAATAGTACTGTAAAAATTTCACCAACTTTTAAAATATCTTCTTCAGAATATTCACCAATCTTCTGGATAGCTTCCATGATTTCTGTGCCATTTCTAAACTGACCATTAAAATGGTGTTGACCCTTGACATCTTTTTCAACGAAACGTGTTAAACCCATTTGAAGTTCTGTTTTTAAAACGTTAGAAGTTTCAACTATTTCTTCAGGAATAATATTCTTCTTCATGAATTTTGGAAGCTCACGTACTGGATACAGCATAAAACTATTCTGATCCTCTCGATAAATTGCACTTTCTCTCAAAGCTGTAAGCACACTCAAAGCCTCTTTTGAATCCAGTGCTTTCGAGCTTAGAACAGCGACTTGACCTTCGAGCATTTCATATAGATTGGTTATACTGCTCGTATTTTTACCAAATTTGACCAAGTTATAAGAATGATATAAACCGTCTTCGCGTTTATTCTTACCAATTGTATCTTTAATATGAGCCATAGTTAGATTGACAAAATCCTTTATCTCATCGATAGAAAGACCTTTTTTCTCACCTGAAAATCCATCACTATAAATGGACTTTCGATAATTTTCTCCATGTGTACCCAATTTTGAAACAATATTAAATCGCTCTTCGTCACTTAATACTGCTCCTAAGTATTGCTTATTTTGGCTCAGAACCTCAAAAATGCCATCAAAAAGTTCTCTGACTTCAACAGAAACCATCAGTTCTTCTTTAAGATCTTCAATTAGATCCGCAACAAACCCAAGGTATCTGTAAAGATAGTACAGAGTCACCATTGATACTCCATTACCAACCAATGCATTATTGGCATCATTCCACTCAGGACGTTGAGTGTTCATCCAAATTCCGCCTCCAGGGATGAAATTGGAAATTTTGGAAAGCAAAACCACCAGAAGCTTCTCCATTAAGTTGACATGATAAAGCTCATTGCCAACAAATACAAGTTTTCCATCAGCTCCGATCATATCAACCCTCTTATCAATCAGTTCACTGCTCTCATAATCATAGAGTATAGTGTTCTTAGGATCTTTAAGGAGATCTTCCATACCTTTTATTCTATAGGGTACATTGGCATACACAAAAATGTTTTTATAGAGCAATGATGGTAATTCATCAGGTTTGTATTTTTTTGATAACTCCATCAACTTCAGAAGGTAGATCACTTGATGATCGCCCCAGTATCCGATGTTGGACCATGGATCCATAGAGTCCAGTTTTTCCCAATCCACACCTTCTTTTGTAATTCGGTATGGATTGTAGCCATCGGGAGTTGATGCATTTACAAATTTCGAAATTATACTTTCAATGTATCCAGGATAAGAGAGTGATAATGCTTCCCAATTCTGGAAAATATCTCTCCAGTTCCCTTCAAAGTTCAAGTTTTTCTCACCGTTATCTTTAGTCACTTCGATATTGAATTTATTCCATGGTCTACTCGGATCACCATGACGTCTTGAATAAGTCAACGGCAAATACTCGCGAACCAAACGTTCCAGTTCTAAATCGTTTAGACTTTCTACAAGCCTTAGCAAATCAAAATAACTCACCACTTCCGGGAGTGTGTTCAAATATTCTGAATGCCTATTAAATACCACCTTGTTCCATTTCTCAATAAACTGCTTTATATCACTTGTTTCAATCTCATACCCATTTGCATAAATACCACCACGCATGATGTTATAAAGCGTGTTTGAAAAGTGTCTATAAATGGTATTGGCATTCTTTGTCATTTGGAAACCATCGGCATCAAATACAAGCCTCTTTAGATTCTCATCTCCATTCAAAACATCATTTTCCAGATTCAATAGAATTGAATCGCCGGTATCAAGTTCATCTACGAGAGATTGGATTTTAGCTGCCGATTGGTTGAGCTCTGAAACAATAAACCATTGTTTTGATCCCTGTTCCTCAAGTTCGATACTACTTGACACATAAAAAGCGCCTCTTCTGCCTTTGACATCGAGCTCTGTTTCAATAATCTTGTTTTTTTCAAAAGCAGAAATCTGCTGTTCTGAAAGTAAGTACACCGGTGAATCCAGACCTTTTGACCAAATAGTAGTAGATTTCAAAGACTCACTTGGTTCAGCCCGATCCGATATGATTGAACTCAGAGTAAAGATCCCAAGTCCGTGATCTGGCAAAAGTTCGTTTCGTTTATACCCATCTACAAGAGTACTTCTCGTCGATTGCAGCAATGTATCCACACCATAAGGTAGAATGTTTCTAATGCCGTCCAAGACTCTGATCGATAATTTCTTTTTAGAGTTACTGATCAATTCCGAGGCTTTTATAAAGCCATATTTATTACTGGTTTTCCATGTATATCTGAACGTTAAATTTAAGTCACGGTTGATTTCTTCAAAAATAATTTTGTTGCCAAGGGTATTTTTGTATAGATTCCTATTTTTTTTTTAAACATTGTAATTGTGATTTGAAAACGGCTTCCACAAATAATTCTTCTTGCCGTCAGAGATGATCAACACTGTATGTGATCCCGTGGTCTCATTACAGTCGTGAATTTTATCATCCGTATAGTATGGAAATAATGCAGTTTCAGGCGTTTTACGTCCAGCAGTCAATCCGCCGGTACTTGAAACAAAAAGCCAGAAATCAACATCACTGACAATAGTCATAAAAAACGGAGACATTTCATTATAATTTTCTATTTTAAAAAAAGTTTCGTTGTTGATTTGGATTGTCTCAAATGACACTTCCACTTCATTTGAAGATGAGAGCGTGTCACCAAAATACAAATTGGTATCTTTCATAATTAATATTCTCCTGTTAACCTTTTACCGCTCCTGCTGAAATATTTTCAATCAGATATTTAGAAGCAAAGATAAATACGACTACTATCGGAACAATTGAAATGGCAAAGCCTAAATAAATTGCACCTTGATTCAGATACCAAATCTTCAAGGCTTTTAGTGAAGATATAACCATTGGTAATGTTTCATTTTCTTTTGAACTCAGTATAACCCTTGCGCTAAGGTAATTGTTCCACGACCCGATAAAAGTGAATATCGACATAGTCGCAACACCTGGTGCCATAAGCGGCAATGCAATTCTATGAAAAATATAAAGTTCTCCTGCGCCATCAATCCTTGCAGATTCAATGATTTCTTTACTCAGTGCAGCACTAATATAAGCCCTTAAGAAAAATACTGTTCCAATTGAAGCTATCGATGGTATGATCAGAGCGGAATGAGTGTCCATAAGTCCAAGCTGTGTCATCCATTTCACATATCCTAAAAATGCCAGTTGACTAGGAACCATCATAAAAATCAAGATAATACCAAACAAGAAATTTTTCCCTTTAAAGTTATACATATGAAATCCATACGCGGTCAGTGCCGAAAAATATCCTGATAATATAGTAACCAAAGTTGCGATCTTAAGTGAATTGAAGAACCCACGTCCTATATTAACATTTTCGACCAAAATCTTATAGTTCTCCACTAAACTTTTTCCGGGAATCAACGTCATTCCCTGAGTTGAAATGGACATTCCATCACGTGTTGAATTGATAATAACGATCCAAAACGGAACGACAGCAACTACCACCAAAAAAGCAAGAAAAAGATATACTATAGAATAAACTAAAGCTTTTTTCCTTTTTACTTTATTCTTGATTTTTTTCCTTTGAATATTTTGTTTTTGGACTTGATCATCCGCCTTTTCAAAGTTGTTTAAATCACTCATATTTTTGCACTTCCCTTCAAAACAGACAGTTCTTTCTTTCTTGCCTTCACAAGTTTGCGATTATTAAAAAATTCTTTGATTTCCTTTTTGTTTGTCATAACTGTAAAGACTACTGTAAATGTCATAATGACAACAAATAAAGCAAAAGAAAGAGCAGACGCATATCCATAGTTTTTATGAACAAAAGCCATATTGTAAATATAGACAATCATCGTATTCAAACTACCTTCTGGGAATCCTTTGCCATCGGTAATCAAAAATGGTATATCAAACAATTGTAACCCACCTATCAGTCCTGTTACCATTACATACATCAAAATCGGTTTAATGGACGGGATTGTGATGTTAAGTAATACTTGAAGTCTACCAGCACCATCTATACGTGCCGCTTCATAAATTTCTTTACTCACAGCTTGCACTGAAGCCATAAACAAAATAAACGAGTTTCCGAACCACATCCAGGTCTGAATTCCTGAAACGCTCATCTGAGCCATTATCGGCTTTGTTAACCATCCAATTGGTTTATCAATCCATCCAATACTGAAAAGCACTTGATTGACAACACCATAGTCTTTATCAAGCAGTTTCATAAAAATCAATGCGATCGTAGCGGCTGCAATTAAGTTTGGCAAGTAAAATATAACTCTAAAGAAGCCCAAACCTTTAACTTTATATTTGATATCTGAGAAGATCATTACCAGTAATAAGGCAAGAAATATCTGAAATATGATATTTACACCCCAAATTTTTATTGTGTTCATGAATGCATCCACTAAATTTGGGTCCTTAAACAGCAATTTGAAGTTATCCGCACCTATAAAAACTTTTGGCCCAAATCCCTTATATCTTGTCATTGATAGGTATATAGTAAATAAGATTGGATATGCATTGAACAGGAAGAAAACCAAGAAGAAAGGGGATATAAAAAGGTATCCTACTTTGTCTTTTATTTTTTTCATTTCACTCTCCGTCTAAAAAAGTATACAAAAGGATACAAAAGTAGACTCAGGGTCTACTTTTGTATCCATATCATTTATTCTGTTGGCAATCCATCCACATAAATTTCTGGATATGTTACTTGAACATCTGCATAAAATGCTTTAAGTGTATCTGCCACTGAAGTATATCCTGCAGCGCCTTGCTTGTAATTTGTGATGTGAACGCCTAATAAGTCATTCAATCCTCTGTCGTAAATTGTTACATTTGATAAATCAATTTTAGATGCTTCTTCGTTGAATACTTGTAAGTGGTTCATTCCACCTAAAGAATCACGACCATCATATTGTGCGATTACTGGAGCCATTACAGATTCAACAGAGTACATATCACTATCAACCGCTTGTCTAGCTGCTAAACGCTCTTTATCAAATAGCATTGATTTAGCAAAACCAAATGCTGCTTCTGGTAAATTAGTGTCTGCATTGATTCCTACGTAAGTACCGCCCCAGAAGTAAGAATTAGGACCTACAGCCATTCCCCAGTTGCCTTTGTATGGAGCTGCTGCATATGCATCTTTTGTAGCTTGATCTGCATCTTCTGCTGGCTTTTCAAGTGTATTGCCCTGTGCATCGACTTTTTCCATGTTAGGCTCAATAATGTACTTGAGGCCCCATGTAGGCATAGAATATGCCATTACTTGCCATGTTTTACCTTGTGCATCAGTCAAATCTTTATCCATTGCATCGAACCAAGGACCACTCCACTCAGCAGCATTTGCTGTCAAAGAAGTTTCAATAGTCTCTCCATACATACTTCCAACCATGTTGATGTAAGGAATTTGCTCTTTGATTTTAGCTGGATTAAGTGTTCCATTTTCATCAACCCATTTTACAGGATTATTTGTGCCGGCTGCAAAGAATCTAACAGCTTGATCATCCGGGAACAAACGCCATTGTGGGTTAAATGCTTTAACTTCTTCTTGAGCTGCCAATAAATTTTCAATTGAATTGAATTTATTTGCACTTACCCAAGTGGAGACTTCAGCGTTGTAATCTGGAGTATCCATAGATGGGAAACCAGCTTCTGTTCCCCAAACTTCAGTTGCCATATCCGTTTTAAAGAATATTGCACCTGGTGTTACTTGCCACGATAATGCAGCTAATTTTCCAGTTGCAGGGTCGATACCTGATTGCCAGATATACTCTTTGTAGTCAGCTTTTTCAGCTGCCAAATCAACATCTGGACTGCTTTCAATCATTGCTTCCAAATTACCGTAATAACCTGCTTCAATGAATTGTTTAACTTGATCTAATTCACCAGTAAATACATCTGGTCCGTTACCTGATTCAAGTGCAGGTAAAATTTTGTCCATATACCCATCTTGAATAGATACCGCTACAAACTCAACTTCCATACCTTCGAAAGGTTTTCCTGGTGCTGTGTACATTTCTTTAAAGTAATCAATGTCACCAGCAGTTTGAAGTTCATCAGTAAATGACCAAATAACCAACTTCTCTTTTGAATAATCTTTACCTTCTTCAACAACTACGTTTGGAGTCTCTTCTGTACCATCTGTAGTAGTTGCAGGCTCTGTTCCACAAGCCGTTAATACAAGTGATGCTAACATCAAGATAATAAGTAAAATAGATAACTTTTTCATCATTACGCCCCTTTTGTTTAAATTTTGCAACAAGTAACTATGTTGTAGTTATAATATAGCACATTTACGAAATCGATTTCAATACTTATTTTAATAAAACGTCACAGTTTCTATTTTTTTTTAATTCTGCAACGTTTTATACTGTAAATTACAGGTTTTAGTACATTGTGATTTTGCGTGACAGTTCAAAATATCATGTGTTTATCATCTGAATTTCTAAAGAATAAAGCTTCAAACACAGTGAAAAAGCTAATGTTAAGCCTAGCATCACACTGTCCATACTCATTTTTGAATGCCAATGAGTAATTCCATATATTCATTTTATTCATTTTATTGATAATGCGAATAAAAAGAAATCGATTCCTTAAAGTTGTATTTACTGCTCTTTCAATACAAAAGTTGTAATAGAATGATCCGGTAAATTAATGTTTAATCCTTCTCCATCAACAACGAGA
>JAIOSU010000036.1 GCA_021107455.1 Clostridiales bacterium
CACCTTTGGCGCGTATGCGTCTTTTTTTTGGGGAAATAAGTCTCAATTTGAGAATTTTCTCTTTTTGAGACATAAAATATCTAAAATTTCTCATAATGAGACAAACAAGGTTCAAATGTCACTGGTTTATGGTCTATTCTCCCTTGGCACGGTCTTTGCAGTTATCTAGCATAATAGCAAATTCGGGAGGTTAACATGTCACTTGAACAATCCATAATAAGTACCCTTCGTGCAGAAGTCATCCCTGCGATGGGCTGCACTGAACCAGTAGCTGTTGCGCTAGCAGTCAGCAAAGCAAGAGAACTCTCAGAGCTTAAAACCACTGATCTGGACAAAGTTGAAGCTATTGAAGTTTCAGTCAGTCCAAATATTTTTAAGAACGGGCTCTCTGTCGGTATCCCCGGTACCAAAGAAGTTGGACTCATCATGGCCATTGCACTCGGTTACTGCGCATGTTACAGCCGTGATGGACTCGAGGTATTTGAAAGTGTTCACGAGAAAGAACTGGAGCGCGCCAAGATTTTGATTGAAAGCAATAAAATTATTCTGAAAATGGAAGACACTTCTGACAAAATCTTCATTCATGCGAAAATAGCCACCATAGATGGCTTCTCTAGAGCAATCATAAAAGACAGACACGACCAGTTTGTACTTCTTGAAGATGACCATGGCATCATGTTTGAGCAGACACTAGAAAAAGCTGATGCACCAAAAAACAATCCCCTTTACTCTGAACCTATACTTGAAATCATAAAAGCAGTTGAAAATATGCCACATGGTTCACTTGATTTTTTACTGGATGGACTCGAGATGAACCAACACATCGCAAACTATGGTCTAATGAACAAATGTGGTATGGGCGTTGGATATACTCTAAACAAGCAAGCTGAAAACGGATTGCTTGGTAAGGATCTTATGAATCGCGCCATGGCAATGACCGCTGCAGCATCAGATGCCAGAATGTCAGGTGTCTCACTTCCAGTTATGAGCAGCAACGGTAGTGGCAACAATGGACTTACGGCTCTGCTTCCAATAGTGGCTTATTCTGAAAAAAACAACATATCCGATGAAAAGCTCGCAAAAGCAGCTGCAATGAGCCACTTGATCAACGGAACCATAAAAAACGCCATTGGTAGACTTTCAGCCATTTGCGGATGTGGTGTTGCCGCAGGAACCGGTGCATCCGTTGGAATCGCATGGCTTATGGGAGCAACCAGCACTCAAATCGAAGGCGTCATACAAAACATGATTGCCAATACCGCCGGTATGGTCTGTGATGGTGCCAAAGAAGGCTGTTCTCTCAAATTGGCCACGTCGGCTTCAGCAGCTATCCAATCTGCAATTCTTGCAGTAAACGATGTCATCGTAATTCCAGGAAGCGGAATAGTGGGGAGAGGAGCCGATGAAACAATCAAGAACCTTGGGATTCTCTCAAGCGAAGCACTCATGAATGTCGATCAGGTCATTATCAAAATCATGAACTCGTATACAAATTAGTTTTTATCCAATAACGATGGATTTGGACGTTTGTCTACAGTCAAAAAGGAGGCTGTATCTTAGTGATACGCGCCTCCTTCTTTAATTCTATATTTTAAGGTCTATTTCATGAACTGTACCAGCCAACCCATTTTCTCTGAGATATGTTCCTGTCTCTCTTATTTTGGCCAAAAGTTCTGAGCCTTCCTTGATTTGATATTGTGATGAGACATGACCAATGAATATGGCCCCAACACCTGCATCTTTTAACCCAACTAGAGTTTTGACACCTTGTGGGTTCACTGACCAGATTTTAAGTTCTCTGAAAATCTCATCCGTTTCATCAATCCAATTGTTTTGATCTTCGTCATATTCAGCAAGCTCACCAAAACCGCTTCCCGTTTTCGGACCAAAAAGTTCGCTGCCGTCATCGACAGTCCCATTGTTGTTTTTATCGAGTGCAAGGAAACCACTACCCCCAGCAAGCATTCTGAAATAATCCATCTCACCATCTAAATTGATGTCCATCTCAATCGAATCTTCCCCGAATGCGATTCCTTTTCCATCGAAATTGAGTACTATTGGATCCTGTAATCTTTCACCAATTTGAATGTGCATCTCACTTTTCTCATAATATGATCTGCTCATCTCGAAATTCAACTTGAAATCAATGGTTCTCCCATCCGAAGTTTGAACCACACCCTTTGAAGAGAACTGCATGGATTCACTTTCCGATAATTCGGAGGCCGTTCTGATACTGATGCCAAACGCCCTTGAGCTGTTACCGTTTCCATTGTTATTAGGCATCACCATTGATGGAGCGGCTCTTTTGGGTTCAGGATTTTTTCCCTCATTCCCTTTGAGTTTTACAACTTGATTGAATTTGAATTCTTTGCCGGTCAATGCCTCAATCAACTTTTCAAGTAATCTGATTTTGGCTTGATCCTCTTCAGAAAGGTGAAACAAATCTACAGTGTCTTCAACCTTCCCGGTCAACGCCTCTTCCGATAACGAGAGTTTTATAAACTCACCGCTTGTTTCATTACTCGGTGGCCTTGCCTCAAAGACTTCTATTGCCACACTCTTTGTTTCCGACTTCATGTAAGTGGATTGTGCCCTTTGCTCGATCTCGTAATTCGAAATTTTCATGGTTCCACCTCCCTGTGAAAGAAAATTTCATTCGTCTCCATACTATACGAGTATATCGGCATTTTTTAGGCATCCCTTTAATCCAGATTATAGAGTTTGATTTTTCTATATAGAGTCGCTCTGCTGATTCCAAGTGCGTTCGCTGCTTTTTCTACCGCTGACCTGTCATTTCCAAAATAGCTAAGCGCTCCCACTATGGTCTCACGTTCGATTGATTCAAGAGTTTTGATCGGTCTCTCGATGGCCGGTTCATGCTTCACTGATATTTCCCTTTGCTGTGTCAACTTTCTCGGTAGATGATGCGTCTCAATAATGTCGCCTTCACACATGTTGACGGCGTATTCAAGAGCATTCTCAAGTTCTCTGATATTCCCTGGCCAATCATATCTCATCATCCAATCATAACAATCCTTATCAATGGATCCGACATTTTTCTCCAGTTTCTCATTACATTTGTCCAGAATACTATGGATTAGTGCCTTTAGATCTTCCATTCTATGTCTCAATGGGGGCACAATAATTGGTATGACATTGAGTCTATAATAAAGATCTTGCCTAAATGAGCCTTCTAGTACTTTTTCTTCTAGGTCCTGATGGGTAGCAGCAATGATCCTGACATCAATGTCAATAGAATGGCTTCCCCCTATCGGTTCCACTTTGCTTTCCTGAATGACTCGAAGCAGCTTCGTCTGAAGGTGTAATGGCATATCTCCAATTTCGTCCAAGAATAGAGTTCCACGATTCGCCAGTTGAAACTTGCCGGGTTTCCCACCGCGTTTAGCACCTGTGAATGCACCTTCCTCATAACCGAACAATTCACTCTCAAGCAATGAGTCAGGAATGGCTGCACAATTCAGTGCAATAAACGGTGCTTCACTGCGTTTGCTGGCATTGTGAACCGCTCTTGCAAATAGTTCCTTGCCCGTACCGCTCTCACCGAGTATGAGTACCGTTGACTTAGATCTGGCGACTTTTTGAGCAGCGGTCTTCACTTGTCTTATGGCCTGTGAACTCCCGATGATATCTGAAAACTCCGTGGTTACGACATCAAGTGTGACATCGTTGAGCGTATTGATGATTTCTTCAAGAGGCTTAATGGTGATCACATGCCCCTTAATCTGATTTCCAATTTTAATAAGCGCACTATCATATACACCCGTCTGTCCGCTTGGAAACTTAAAAAAATGATTTTTGATGTTATCTCTGGCATGCAAAATGCGCTCTGCTTCCTGTTTCATGAAGACATCTTCAATAGTTTTTACATCAACTGTCCCAAGCATCGTTTTTGCTTTTCGGTTGAGTCTCACCGTTTGTCCAGTAGTGTCTATGGCAATAAAACCGGTGTCCATACTGTCAATGACAACTTCCAATTCCTTGGCGAGCATCTCAGTTGCATCGATGCGTTCCTGCTCTTTAAGTTTCGAAGCGATGAGCTCAGCCATTCTACCGAGAAAGGCCATGAGATTCTCTTGATTCTCGATTAGTGACTTTCGCTGTGATGGCTTGAATGCAATCAGTCCGATAACCCCGACCACTTCTCCGTCTGAGAGTATTGGACAGCACATTTCCGCATGCTCGTTACATTTGTCTTTGCAATCACATTCAAGGCATGCCTGATGCATGCCAGGATTCTCTATAACAAATCCAAGGCCTTCCGAAAGCGCATAACTGAATGCGGATTTTCTACTCACCACACTACCGAGCGAATCCTTGTAACGCCCCGTACCACCAATCCTTATGAGATCCCGATCCACTATCGTCACGTCGATGTTCACTACGCTCGCTATCGCTTCACAGATCATTTGTACATTCGAGACAATCTTTTTGAGTTCCACGGTCCCTCCAGTTGATTTTACTATTATTTTATCACGAAGATCCAATTGGGGACAGGTGCTTTTTGGTATGTTATTGGCTAATGCCAAAGTGGTTTTTTGTTGGCTGACGCCAAAGTGGTTTTTGGCTGACACCAAGTAGTTGGTAGTTTTTGGCTTGCGCCAAGTGGTTGGGAAAAGCAGCGGCGCCCTTGGCGCAGGGAGAGCAGGACGTGCTGGGAAAGCAGGAAAAATAGGAAAACAAAAAGATCAAGAACATTTTCGCTCTTGACCTTGATTTTATCTTTTGAACTTAATCTCTTCCTACCTACTGCACTCGCTAGAGTGCAAAACTACTGCACTCGCAGAGTGCAAAACCACTGCGCTCGATAGAGCGCAAAACCACCGTGGAGTGCGATAGCACACCACCTACATATACTTCGACTCCAATATCACAAGATTCTCAATATATTTCGCTTGCACGCCATTGGCTGTTCGTTCCTTTTCGAAGGTTTCACAATCTTTGTTGATTGCTTCCAATACTTCTGGTGTGAATGAACGCTCAGCAAACGGATAAACCACGCCGTCTTCCTTGTCAATGTGACGAGTCAAAAGATGGGTGTAGGAAATGGAATTGGCGATGACATCTAGTTTCGCCTCTTCATTGCCTTCTTTTACAGCAATAAGTGCTTTTTCTAGTTCAGCCATATGGAGACGACCGAGGTCGTGTTCTACCAGCATTCCGTGTGTGACAAGTTTTTGTGCTGCCGGTCCGAGTTCTTCAACCATTCTATTGAATAACAATTGCTCTTCTTTACCATGATGATGTGCATCAGCATATCCTCTGACAAAATCGATCATCGTAGCAAAATCATCATAATTGATTTCTTGACCTTGCATGACACCGAAGCAGGCACTGCGAACAACTGCAAGCATTCTCTTGATTGCTTTGTGCTCATCTACCATCAATTCTATACCGTTCATGCAGACCTCCTTGAAAGTTTATACTGTGAATCACTCATTATGTCAAAATTAAACGCGTCACTGACAAAAGCATCGATCCATTCGAGTCTGAGGGTATTAAAGACATTGATGTCGCCATCAACAGCTTCCCAGAAATCCGTGTGAATACAAAGTCTCTTTTGCCATACAAATCCATCTTCATCGTTTGAAATCGGTTGGTTTACACGATCGCACGGCATACCCTCAAGCATA
>JAIOSU010000065.1 GCA_021107455.1 Clostridiales bacterium
ATCCAATATATCTCCACCAAATTTTACAATTCCATAAATACCTGTGTTGAAAGTTGGATCAGGTGTTCTGTCAGTGACAGTATTGTCACTAATCATATCTAAGTATCTCTGTTCGCTTTCAAAACCATTGGTTGTATTAGAATCTAGTAAAGCTGGGGATCTTTGAGTTACTCCTGTGGGATTAGGATAACTACCATTGTAGAGAGTATTATGTCTTTGCTTAATTATATCATTTGAAGAAAGTAAATTAATTGAGTCGGTACCACTGTTAAACTCAATGTCACCAAGAAAATAAATTAATTCTCCATCAAAAGATAAGTCTATAGAATTGTTGATTTGCTTTAAACTTGTTCCTTCATATTCTTGTAATACTATAATTGATGCTTGAAAGGTAGATGGGTTACTAGATCCCTTTGGTGATTGGATAGGATTCTTATTTTTTGATTCCAGCAAAACAGCATGACCTAAAAAAGACTTGTTGGGATTGCTTGGAGAAATTCCTTTATCTAGGTTAATACCTGTCATCCATTCACCTGCGGGATTTGAAAAAGCAGAATTCATTCCAAGATGTCTAGTGTAAGTAACTGTCTTACTGGAAGAAAACTTACCACTTGCAGTTCCTACTGATGTTATTTTGATTTCTCCTGAATATATTCCTCTACTAAATGTTATGTTATATGAACCGGCATCAGATAGTGTGTAAGAAGAAGCAACTCCACCTTGCAACTCTGTAATCAATTCATCGATTGTACCAGTAAAAAGATTAGGTCCAGATAATTTAGAGTCTAACATCTCTAGACCGTGATATACTCCAGAACGAGCTACATAGTGTGCTTGTACTCTTGTATTCTGCCAAATAGATTGGGTAGCATCGGCCATACTGATTTGGATAATAGCAAATCCTAAAATAAACATTACCATAAACACCATAATTACAAGAGGCAATGCAGCTCCTGTGCTATCTTTTATGAACCTCCTCATCAATGCCAACTCCTTCCTAAATACAACTTTATTAAACTATCCTAGGTTATAATTGTACTTTTCATAGATTACTACTGATCATATCTATACATATTTATCATTATACCCATTTAAACTCAAAAAATACTGTGCAATTTGCATTAGTCAATGATATCTCAAAATAATAACGGCTGCAGTTTGATTTAACTGCAGCCGAACCATCTTAGTTGTCTCCAACCTTAGATTTCATGCTTTGCGCCCTACGCTTTCGTGTAGTTTGCCCAAATCATTTGTTTTTTTATATTATATTATAAAAACCATGCCATGTAAACGAATTGCATTACAATTATTTAACAATTAAATTCTAATTTACAAAATATTTGTCTAAAAATGGATAATCTTCTTTCAAATCTATAAGCATATTAATCTGCTCTTGTACCTTCTCATGGTCACCCGTTTCATTATACAGATTCGCTAATGTCAAATGAATGATTGCAACCGAATCAACTGTTTCTTCTTTTTTATCAGCTGGGGCTCTTTTAATTGTATATGGCGCTCTCTCAAGTGCATCTAGAAATACTGATTTTGCTTGATTCTTCTCATCCATCATAATATACATATTTCCAAACTCTATAAAGCTATGTAACGTATATGCACTATAACGTGTAGCGATCTGATAATATTCCTCAGCACGCTTAAAATCACCAGTATTTTGATAGAGTTTTGCCATCTTCGTATTGATCCCCGCATCATATGGTGCATTTTTCAGTGCTTTTTCCATTGCAGTGAATGCACTAGACAAACCATCTAATACATTAGTAGTCAAATACTTTTTATAAAACAATTCGCTTTCATAGGATTGCCCAAAAGAACTGATAGGATACATCCGATTGACTATTTTGGTCAGATTGAGAGCTGCTTCAATTGATTTAGTTTGTTCTAAATCAATTGCTCTCATATAGAGCTTAGTGGAGCCCAATTGCCATGTTGTCAATACAATAATAAACGATAACGTCATGATAGCTATTTTTTTATTGATCAAAATTGATGCTTTCTGCGCTTCTTTTGTGGTCAAACCTAAAAAGAAAAAGAACAATGCAGTAACT
Organism: Clostridiales bacterium; assembly: GCA_021107455.1. Lineage (GTDB taxonomy): Bacteria > Bacillota > Clostridia > Peptostreptococcales > Acidaminobacteraceae > Fusibacter_D. The sequence goes on from JAIOSU010000065.1 coordinate 2,067, forward strand.
GCAGGAAAGTTCCACGTAAAGTCCACACCTATATGGAGTAAGAAAGCGACAAGTCCAGCTACCATTCCCCAAAAGTAAATTGATTTGTCATTTTGTTTTGCATTAAATAGAACACTCTTAAAACCTGCCCATAAAAATCCCATGAACAGAATGATTCCCACCAGCCCGAGTTCAGAAGCAATCTGAAGATAGTGATTATGTGTGAACCTACTATACCACTCATTAGTCCCATACTCGATGTAATACGATGAAAAATAAGTGCCATTGCCATATCCAGTCAAAGGTTTATTCTTAAACAATTCAACTGCCACACGCCAGAATTCAAGTCTGCCCTTTAAAGAGGAAGTCACGAATGAATTGCTCCTGGTTATGCTTTCCAGTAAAGATTTGTCTACAAACACATTTTCTCTGATTAAAATCGATCCATACATGAATATTTGAGCGAATATGAATGCAGATATAAATATAAACATCGCCTTAATCACAGCATTTTTCATATGTTCTTTTTCAATTCCAAAGAAAGATATGATCAATGCAATACTCATTGCTCCGAGGGATGCTCTAGAACCCGATAAATAAACCACGCTCAAGAATAGAATACTCATAACAACATTGATTTTAAATTTAGTCCTAATGGCTAATGACAATACTACAAGAAACATCATTACCATATAGATGCCAAAAGGATTGGGATTAGTAAATGTTGCATGAATCCGACTTCCACTTACAAACAGATATTCTAAAATACCTAATAATGCAATACCACCTGCTAGTAAGAATAATACTTTATACAGCTTATCAAGACCTTCTAAAGTTAATTTTCTTGCCATTATGTATATAAGACCAAAGCCTATCAGTTGCAAGCCTTCAATGACGGTTCTAATGGGTGAAATAGACCAGATTATGCTGATCAAAGCCCAAAGAGTGAAAAGTGCATAAACAATAAAAACTCTATTGATTTCAATGGAGTCCTTATTAAAAACTAATCCAAAGCCAGTTGAAACAGTCATGAGTAGAACACCATAAAAAACAACATAGTGATCAAATCCAGCCCTGAACAATGCAAAAGTAGATAGTATGATGAAAAGAACAAGCCAATTGTAAGATGTTTTCTCTGTCTGAATTTCGATCATATTTCCCCCATATACATCTAGGAAAAAGGCGCCATATTGCAATGACGCCTCTTAGTGTTTTCTTTTAAATAAATCTTAAATACCGTTAACACAGTGTAGAAACCAGGTACATTTTTCGATTTTCCAACCACCCAACTTATTCAATCATTGAAAACACTGAATTTCTCCAAAAATTGCGCCATGATCGCCGAGATGGTACTTGGTACCCATAGTCAAGCGAAATATTTGGGATTGGTATAGTTATCACATAGCAAATACCATACCCACTTCATGTTACAAATTTTCTTGTACACAATAATATAAACTTAAAACAAAACGGTATCATCAAGTTTAAACAACTGTTACAGCCACTTAGGTGCAAGATGCAGTTCTTAAAACTTCATATCACTCAATTCGCAAAACCATTGAATTCACTGTGTTCTTTAATAAATCTACTCTCGTTTCCTTTGGGTGTGGTTCCCAGGGTTTTTGCTTATAATTAGGTTATAATCAAGGTATAACTACTTGACCATTAGCATCAATTGTTTTAGTACCATATTTAGTAATAACATCTGGCTCCAAATAAGCTGAAAGTTGACTAACTGCAGTTGGCCATACTCCGAAATTCGCATTATACATTGATGCCGCACCCTCAATAATTCTTTCATCAGCATCATATTGTGCGGTTTGAGCAGTAGCTCTAAATGCTCCTAATCTAGGAATAGCAATGACTGCAAGTATTGCAATAATAGCAATAACTACAATCAGTTCAATGAGGGTGAACCCGCCCTTTCTTTTCTTTTTCAACATTTTCATCATGTCTTTACTCCTCCTCTTAACTAAAAGTTAAATACTATTATTTTAACATCATCCCTATAGAACCTAAATAGTTTGATACACATCAAACATCGGAAGAAACATAGAAATGACAATAAAACCAATTACAACCCCCATGACAACGATCATGAGTGGTTCAATCATTGACACAAGTTTTTGAATCGCAGCTTCAAGTTCTTCATCATAATAATCCGCTGCTCGTTCAAGCATGCCTTCAAGCGAACCAGATTCTTCACCTATCCCCACCATGGAGATCATCATTGGTGGGAATACGCCGACTTTCTTGAGCAATACACTCAGACTCGCACCTTTTTTGATATCCTCTGTCACCTGATCAATGCCATCTATAACCACACGGTTATTTGTAACTCTAGAAGCAGACTCTAATGCCTGAATAATCGGTATACCACTGGCTAAAAGTGTAGAAAGAGTTCTAGTAAACCTCGATGTAGCGATTTGTGCTATAGGACCTTTAATCAAAGGCATAGACAGTTTCAATTTGTCAAAAAACCGTTTGCCTTCCACGGTTTTGGTAATCCGTCTAATCAAGAATACAATTCCAGCAATCACAGCTATAAAAATATACCAATAATCTCTGATGGCATCGCTCACTCCCATCAAAAATCGTGTCGGAGCAGGTAATGGTACGCCCGATCCTTCAAACATACCCACAAACGTAGGCATAATAACAGCCGACATGAAAATAACAACTGAAACAGCTAAAATACTCAAAATGGCTGGATATACCATGGCGCCTTTGATCTTCGAATTGATCCGATTCTCCTTCGTATAATGTGTACTCATTCTCTCAAGAACATTATCGAGGTTACCAGTAAGCTCCCCAGACTCCACCATCCCTGTTAAAAGTGGTGGAAACACCTTAGGATGACGCTTCATGGTTGTCGATAGGATTTCTCCCTTTTGCACCTGCATGGACATATCCTTAACAGTTGCCTTTAGAGCTTTGTTTTCGGATTGATTTTCCAGAACTTCAAGCGCCGATAAAAGAGGCATACCTGCAAAAAGCATGGTGTGCATCTGTTTACAGAATATGGCGACGTCTTTTGCCTTGACCTTTTGTTTGAACAAACCAAGTGTGGCAACATCCTGTCCCTTTTCTGCTTCTTTCTCAATCCGGACGGGTGTGTGACCCTTGGCTCTTATCATTTGTATCAATTCTTCTTGGCTTTCAGCTTTATAGGTGTTCTCTACAATTTTACCACCCATGTCTATTTCTCTACAAACGTAAGTATTCGTCACTGAGTATCCCCCCTATCTTGTTAGAAGCCAGCTTGTTTCATGACCATATCGGTATCCACCGAGTATTTTCTGAGATTTTCTTTGTCGATGACCCGATTTTTATATAGATCCAGAAGTGAAGCATCCATGGTTTGCATGCCTGCTATCGATCCGGTTTGGATGACTGTTTGGATTTGGTGCGTTTTGCCTTCTCTGACGAGGTTTCGAACCGCTGTGTTGGCGGTCATGACCTCGAAGGCGGCGACCCTTCCGGAGCCATTGGCTCTCGGTAAAATTTGTTGCGATATGACCGCTTCGATTACTGAAGCGAGTTGAATTCTAATTTGTTGTTGCTGGTGCGGCGGGAACACGTCGATAATCCTATCTACAGTCTTTGCGGCACCGATGGTGTGCAGTGTTGAGAGCACGAGGTGGCCGGTTTCAGCTGCAGTGATGGCTGTTGCAATAGTCTCGAGGTCACGCATCTCACCGACCAGGATGATGTCCGGGTCTTGTCTGAGTGCTGCTCTGAGCGCATTGGCAAAAGTTTGTGAATCGTGTCCGATTTCCCGTTGATTGACGATGCTCTTGTCATGCTTGTGCAGGTACTCGATTGGATCTTCAATCGTCAGGATGTGTGCGTTCCTGTTTTGGTTCATATAGTCGATCATCGCGGCCAAGGTAGTGGATTTACCACTGCCCGTCGGTCCCGTGACTAGAATCAATCCTCTTTGTTTTTTAGCGAGATCTTTGAGAATCAAAGGTAGCCCTAGTGACTCCATGGACGGAATGGATAGTGCCACCACACGAAGTGCCATACCGTAGCTGCCTCGCTGTTTGAAGACGTTGACCCTAAAACGACCAAGGCCGGGATGACTATAGGAGAGGTCCAGTTCGCCTCTTTCTTCAAATACAGTTCTTTGATTCGGTTCCAGAACTTC
>JAIOSU010000004.1 GCA_021107455.1 Clostridiales bacterium
CAAGTTCTGAACCTGATGATGGATCTTCAAGAGAAGATGGGTCTGTCTTATCTTTTCATATCACATGACCTTAGTGTCGTGAAGCACATCAGTGATAGAATCGGCGTTATGTACCTCGGTTCAATGGCAGAGATGGCAGACAAAAGAGATCTTTATTCCAATCCGTCCCATCCGTACACCAGAGCGCTTTTATCAGCGATTCCGGTACCGAATCCGAACAGGATCAAGAAGATGGAACCGATCATCGGTGAAATTCCAAGCAACGTGAATTTGCCGGAGGGTTGTAAATTCCACACAAGATGTCCATATGCAAAAGACATCTGTAGAGAGCTCATACCACCGAACAAAGAAGTTGGGCCAAGACATTTCGCGGCTTGCCACTTTGCAGGAGAAATCTAAATAATAGATAGGTTATTACATTTGTCAATTACAGACATTTGTGGTAACCTATTTTTATTATATGATTAGAAATAGGGAGCAAGTATGCAAAAATTTAAAATGGATTTTCATGTACACAGTGATTTTTCACCAGATTCACCATCGCCAATGATTAAAATGATCCATAAAGCTATGGAACTTGGCATAACTGATTTGGCATTTACCGAACATGTTGACTTGGATTACGATATAACAGATCCTGGACATGATTGGAATTTTGATCAAGACTTGTATTTCGAGACCATAAATAAGTTTCAGCATGATTATAAAGAAAAAATCCGTGTGTATGCAGGTATTGAAATTGGGATGCAACCACATTTAGAAATAAGAAATCAGGAAATTGTCGATGCCAGACCGTTTGATTTTGTCATCGGTTCATTACACAGCGTGGATGGAAGTGATCTTTATAAGCGTGTCTACTTTGACAGACACCCTCCTGAGAGAGCTGTTGAGCATTATTATGAACAATATCTGGAATGCATAAATAGTTTTGACGGATATGATGTCCTAGGTCATCTGGATTTATATATTAGATATGAAGCAAAAACAAAATCGGTGGCACTCAAATCATATTTTGATGTCTTGGAAGCTCTAATGAAAAGAGTGATTGAAAGCGGTAAAGGCATCGAGCTCAATGCAGGTGGATTTCGGTATGGACTGGGTCAAAACAATCCTGGTATGGATATTTTAGAACTATACAAATCACTTGGAGGTGAAATCTTGACTCTTGGAAGTGATGCCCACAGACCCGATCAACTGGGAATAGAATATGATACCAATATCGAGCGGGTCAAATCCCTAGGATTTAAATATGTATGCACTTTTAAGAATCGCAAACCCACATTTCATAAAATTTAATTGGAGGAAATATGTTAGAAACAGTAAAAACATTGGCCCTGGAAATCGGCCTGAAATTTTTGATGGCATTATTGGTGTTGATTATAGGTTTTAAGATTACTAGTTTTATAGAAAAACGAATGCTGAAGGCCAAGTCGTGGATCAAAATCGATTCGACTCTTCAACTATTTGTTAGATCAGCAACGAGAATGGGACTGAAATTATTGGTTGTGATTACGGCCATAATGGTCGCAGGAGTTCCTATGACCACATTTGTGGCTGTGCTAGGTGCTGCTGGTCTCGCTATAGGTCTCGCTCTTCAAGGCAGTTTGTCCAATCTCGCTGGTGGTGTGTTGATTATCAGTCTAAGACCTTTCAAGGTGGGTGACTATATAGACGGTGCCGGACATTCGGGAACGATTACGGAAATCGGTCTTTTTTACACTCATATGACTACAGTGGACAATAGGGTAATCATCATTCCGAATTCAACAATAGCAAGTAGTTCCATCACTAATTATGTATTCTATCCTACAAGAAGGCTGGATATTGATTTTGGAGTGGATTACAATAGTGACATAGGTAAAGTCAAGACAATCATAATGGATACGATTATGAACCATCCTCTAGTACTGAAAGATCCTGAGCCATTTGTCCGTTTGGGGACACACGCGGATAGTGCGCTTATATTTAAAACAAGAACTTGGGTCAATACATCAGACTATTGGACTTTGAATTTTGATCTTCAGGAACAAGTTAAAGAAGCTTTTGATGCAAATGGCATCGAAATTCCATATCCACATATGGTGATTCAGAATAAAAAATAGAATACCAGTTTGAATTTGAAGCAGTTTTCCGTGCAGTGATGTATGGGGGCTGCTTTTTTAAATGTTAAGATTTGTTCAAGAATTCAAATACTCAGGCAAATCGTCTTCTGTAATCAAGTTGTAAAAATAATGTGTCAAAACTGTAATTTTAGTCCGTACAAAAAAACATTTATGGCGCTATAACTTCCAATGCCTTATCAAATAAGGGATTGGATAAATACATGATTATTTCGGGTCACAAAGTGTTAACTCGATGTGAACTGAGTGTTACAAAAAAAAATCCATACGTTGATAACATCGCAATTGTTGCCGATTTGTAACAAAATTGTATACCCATTTTTAGTGTTTTATTTTGTAGGATTATGTAGTAGAATGAGAAATATCTTAAGAAACGAATATGATATTGTTTACAAAAATGATACAAATGTTTTTTAATCTGAATTGTCGCATTATTTTAACAATTCAAAAAAAGATATGAATCTTCGGATTTATATAAAGAGTTCGGTTGAGAAAAAATCGACCGATCCATTTGAAGAAGGAGGATTATTTATGAAAAAGTCATTAATCTTGTTTCTTTGCTTAGTAATGGTATCTACCGCGTTTTTAGCAGGTTGCAGCCCAAAAGCTGAAGACACTGCTCCGGTAGCAGACACAACACCAACAAGTGAAGATCCAACAACGGAAGAACCAGCAGCAACAGAAGAACCAAGCGGTACTCTTGTAGTAGGTATTGAAGAGGCTTCAGGTAACTTCAACCCTCTTTACTACTCATCATCATACGACGGTTATGTAGTCGATATGGTATTTGAATCTTTGATTGCCAGAAACTTTGATGGCGAATTCGAAGGCGTAGTAGCAGACAGCTGGGAATACTCAGAAGATGGCAAATCC
>JAIOSU010000281.1 GCA_021107455.1 Clostridiales bacterium
CGCGCACGGTGGTTTTGCACCCCACGGGTGCAGTGGTTTTGCGTTCAAGCGAACGCAGTGGTTTTGTGCTCTTCGAGCACAGTAGTTGGGAAAGTCAAAAAAATAATGACCAGTCATGAATGACTGGCCAATTAAGTGTGTATGTTTTGAACTTATTCTTTTCCTAACCACTGCACTCGAAGAGTGCAATTCTGCTACGCCTGAAAGGCGCAAAACCACTGTGCCCGAATGGGCACAAAACCACTGCGCACCTAAAAAAGCTTACTAAACTGGTAACGTTGAAAGCCAACCGGACACATCGTCCAACATCGCTTGATGTGCCTCATCCACACTAGCTTTTTTAAGTGCGCCCACAAGCGCTTCCCTCTCTAGTTTGACACCGTTGAACACACCATCGATGCCTTCAACAAGATCGGTCGACATGGCATCGGAAAAAATTCCACTCTCCTCAATGATGGCACCTTTGAGTTTGAAACTGAGTATTAACTCACCCCAAGCGAATTTTTCTTCAAAAGTCACATCGAAAGCCGGGGTCTTTCCAAATCTCCAGTCCCAAGATGCGTAATGATGATACCGTTCTTTTGCATTTTCAGAAGCGGTTTCTTCAGAAATATGCGTTACGGAATCAGCAATGCCATAGATTTCCTCAAATGCCTCTGAAACGGCATCCATAGTACTTTGGATTGTCATATTTGGGTTGAGTTCCTTAAGATTGATGACCCGTGATTTTACGGATTCAACACCTTTTGCATTAAGCTTTTTCATAGAAACATTGAGGTATTTTCCAAGACTGCTCATATCAACATCCACTAAGATCGTTCCATGATGATAGTAATTCTCCTTGCCATAATAAAAAGCATTTCCAGAAAATTTTCTGCCCTCTGCCAAAATGTCATTCCTACCCGAGAACTCTGCATCAATACCAAGTTTTTTCACACCTTCGACAATTACTTTGAGTTGTTTGTGCAAATCCTCATTTTTCTTGTTCATGACAAAAGTGAAATTCAGATTTCCAAGATCGTGGTATACAGCACCACCTCCAGATAGACGTCTAGCCACTTTTCCAAGATCTTTCTCGAGGTCCGAAACGAGGATCTCACGCCATGGATTTTGATGTTTACCTATGACGACAGTATGTTGATTTTGCCATAAATAAAGATACACTTCGTCTTTTGCGACTTCGCCGACCAATTGTTCCTCGTACGCTAAATTGAACCATGGATTGGTCGATTTTGATATAAAAATTTTCGTCTTGATGGACATTGGTGCCTCCTGTTTTATAATTTCAACGGTCGATGTATATGGCCTCTCTGCCATCATCTTGTTGATAGATCAATTCTGCTACAACCTTTGGAGATTTAAACCTCGTAACATCGGAAACATGATTGGAATGCCCCCAAAAGGGCGTGTTCATCCCCCCGAGATATACTGCAGTCACTGTAATCAAATCGTTTTCCAGTTCCTTTTGAAGACTTTCAGTGAAGCCCCTGATGGCATATTTGCTGGCCACATAAACAGATTCATTGGCTTTTCCTCTAAGACCAGCCGTAGAAATAATGTTGATGATTTTGCCTTTGTTGTTGTGTTTGAAATAAGGCAATATTGCTCGTGTCATATAGATCGTGCCTTTGACATTTGTATCGATCATACTGCTGATATCACTATTGCGCATGCTTGCCAGCATCCCGAAATAACCGATTCCCACATTGTTGATGATCATATCGATATCGGGATAATTCCATGTCAAAAGGCCTATGACGGATTCCACCTCAAGCGCATCGCTCACGTCACACTCTATGCATTCCGCTTCACCACCTGACTCGAGGATCTCATTTGCAATCTCATCGAGTTTTGCGAGTGTTCTTCCCACCAATAAAATCGAATAACCATGCTCGCTGTATTTTTTCGCCAGTTCAGCACCTAACCCTGAGCCGGCACCTGTAATAATAATTTTTCCCATTTTGTCCTCCTATCAAACAGTCAGACTTCTTTTTACACCTTAGATATATTATACCACAAGTTAGCCTTTCCAATCATTACAAAGAAAGTTTCAAAAAACTGTTGACAAGCATTGTCCTTTTCCCGTATAATCCTTTTCATACCCGCGGTATAAAAATTTCATATCAATATCTCATATCCAGAGAGGTGGAGGGACCGGCCCGATGAAACCCAGCAACCGATCACGAAAGTGATTATGGTGCTAATTCCGACAGTAAAAACTGGAAGATGTGAGAGGAAGCTTGTCTTATAGTCTCCTTTTGCGTCTTGCAAAGGAGACTTTTTTATTTGGAAAGGACAGCCATGATTGAAATTCAGAATTTAAGTAAAATCTATGAAAAAGCGCACCAAAAGGTGGTTGCCATCGAACACATCGATTTAAAGGTCGAACGTGGTGACATTTACGGCATTGTAGGTCTTAGTGGTGCTGGTAAATCATCACTTGTTAGATGCATCAACAGGATCGAAGATCCGACTACCGGTACTGTAATAGTAGATGGTGTTGATTTAACCAGTCTTAGTGGTAAAGCCCTACGCAGTGAGCGTCAAAAAATTGGAATGATCTTTCAAAATTTTAATTTGCTCAGCAGTAAGACCGTCTTCGAAAATATTGCATTTCCACTGAGACTCAAGGGGCTTGATAAGGAACAAATTCAAAAACGCGTTTTGGATTTGCTCGAAAAAGTGGAACTCACCGAAAAAGCAGATGTCTATCCCGTCAATTTAAGCGGTGGACAAAAACAACGTGTAGGTATTGCAAGGGCCCTTGCCAATGAACCGAGCGTACTTTTATGTGATGAGTCCACCTCAGCACTTGACCCTAAAACGACTAAACAAATTCTGGGTCTACTCAAGCGGATCAACAAAGAATTTGGAGTCACACTCGTAGTAATCACTCACGAAATGGATGTGGTCAAAGCCATTTGCAATAAAGTCGCTATTCTTGAAAGCGGAAGAATAATCGCCGAGGGGGATACTATTGATGTATTTACCAGAAAGACCAGTGATGCCACCAAACATTTTATCGGAGAATCCGTTTCCTCTGATTCAAACCATAGAGGCAATAATCGATTGCAATTGACGTTCAAAGGGGTATCTGCCGAGCAGCCTATTTTATCGGGATTGATCAGAAATCTGGCTGTGGATGTCAATATACTTTCAGGATCAATAGAAACCATTCAAGATTATCCGCTTGGAAAACTCATAGTTGAATTGCCTGGAGATTCCAATGTTTTAATAGAAGCACTCGATTACCTGTCTGCCAAAGGTGTTGATGCGGAGGTGTTATCATGATGGAAATGCTCACAAAAGCAACACTAGAAACACTCTATATGGTTATAGTGTCCGCCATTTTTACTGTGGGAATAGGATTACCGCTTGGAATCATACTCGTAGTGACTAGTGAAAATCATATCGCCACTAACAAATGGATCTCTGGAGTTCTATCCTATGTTGTGAATATGACTCGCTCTTTACCCTTCATCATTTTGATGATTTTCATAATCCCCATTACGAGGTGGCTCATTGGTACTTCCATCGGCACAGAGGCAGCAATTGTTCCCCTTGTCTTCGCAGCTATCCCCTTTTTCGCCCGCGTCGTCGAAAGCGCACTCCATGAAATTGACGACGGGGTTATAGAAGCTGCGATTGCAATGGGGGCAACCCCTCTTCAGATCATCATTCGCGTCATGATTCCGGAGGCTTTGCCTTCATTGGTTCTTGGCGTTACAATAACAGTCATCAACCTGCTCGGTTACTCTGCCATGGCTGGTGCCATTGGGGGCGGAGGTATCGGTGATCTCGCCATAAGATATGGCTACCACCGATTCAGAACAGACGTGATGCTTATGACCATATTTTTATTGGTTATACTTGTACAAAGTATTCAATCATCAGGCAATCTTATTGCCCAAAAAATCATAAAAAACAGGAGGAAATAACAATGATCATAAAAATCTTCAAAACAATAATCACAATAAGCTTAGTGGCTTTACTACTATTCGGATGCGGCGCGAAAGAAACCGATCAGAAAACACTCAAAGTCGGAGCAACACCGGTTCCTCATTCAGAACTGTTGAATCTGATCAAACCAGAACTTGAAAAACAAGGTATCATACTTGAGATTGTTGAATTCACTGATTATGTCACACCAAACCTCGCACTTGACGACGGTGAAATAGACGCCAACTTTTTTCAGCACGTCCCTTACATGGAATCATTCTCAGAAGAACACGGACTTGATCTTGTGAGTGCAGGTACTGTTCATGTGGAGCCTCTAGGGCTCTATTCCAAAGTATTTAGTAGCACTTCCGACATTCCAAGTGGTGCTGTAATCGCCATCCCGAACGATCCTACAAACGAAGGACGAGCACTCCTATTACTGGAAGCAAACGGGCTCATCAAACTTAGTTCCGATGCCGGTCTTGAAGCGACTGAAGCTGATATAGTCGAAAACCCACTAGGACTTGTATTCAAACCAATTGATGCTGCTCAGCTCCCAAGAACACTTGACGATGTCGAAGGTGCGGTCATCAACACCAATTATGCGCTTGAAGCGGACCTTAATCCAGCAGAGGATGCTGTAGTGATCGAGGGTAGCGAGTCCCCATATGCCAATATAGTCACTGTCAAATCAGATCGACTCGACGATGAAACCATAAAAGCGCTTGTTAAGGCTCTCCAATCCGAAACTGTAAAGGCATTTATACTCGAGCAATATGAAGGATCAGTGGTTCCTGCATTTTAAGCAAAAAAAGAGAGGGTTGGCAAATTCGCCAACTCTCTATCTACATTATAATGAAGAAAATCGTTTTCCAAACGCTATACATTCATCAATTCCTTCAGAATCAGGAGTCTCATTGATGATCAGACCATCTTCGAACAAATTTGCACCCGTTGCCCTCGTTCTGACTTCCCAGTCACGCATCCACTCTCCGTCTCCCCATCCGTATGATCCGAATAGTGCAACATTTTTGTCGCTGAGCTTGCTTTCAATCACCGTGAAAAACGGATCGAATTCACTCTCTTCAAGCACTTCAGCGCCCATTGATGGACAACCGAAAGCTATACTATCATAGCTTAATGCCTCATCAATATCTATTTCAGAAACGCTGAAAATATCGGCACCGGCGCCAACAGCAACAGCTTTTGCCATAGCTTCAGTATTGCCTGTACCACTCCAATATATGACTGCAATTTTTTTCATAATCAATCCTCCTAATCTCTCTATGCCAAACTGAGCAGTTGAGTGATTGAAACACCCTGAATGAGCTTTTCAATCATCAAATCCCTGCACTCCGTGAACTGATCAAATTGTTTCATTGCACTATCCGTATCTCCATAAACTTTCCAATAACCGCACATTTTACAGTTTTGCCCCTTATTTCTGATAAACCCCATGACGTCTTCAAGTGGATAACCTAAAAACACACCAATTTCATGAGGAAAACCATTGGTTCGTGCCACTCGTCCTTTAAGTGCTTCAAGCACTTCCTTCAAATCATTGTACATAGGATATCCCTGTGAGACAAGAAAGCCCCAAATATGTGGTTGATTGAGGTGCTCCCAAAGGCGGTTTTCGTTATATACAAGTGTCAACTCTCTGGATGCACAACTGCAGATCCTCTCAATGCGTATTCCATTTTGATTGAGTATAAAAGTCATCTGATCAGCACCCTGAGAATTGTAAAAACTTATCGTAGCATCATGTGTAATTAGATTTGCGGGCTTAAGGCCGGTTAATGTAGGCGCACAATGGAAGGCCAATAGTTGATCCTGTTTTGAATGCATTTAATGCTCCTTTAATTGTTAATTGATAGCAATTATCATTTGCTACGATTTAATGATATCCCTTCTCAATTAACTTGTCAAACTTTTTTTGACTGCCCTATGCTATAATTATTATGAGGTGTAAAATGAGACTGAAACTTACAAACGATTGGCAAGATGTTATCGGGCAGGAACTTGAAAAGCCCTATTTTAAAGAACTAGAAGACTTTATAACTGATGAATACATACATCAGACCATTTATCCAGAACAACAGGATGTTATGAACGCCCTAAATTTCACACCCTATGAGAAAGTCAAAGTGGTCATTTTAGGACAGGATCCCTATCACGGTCCCGGGCAAGCTCATGGACTTTCTTTCAGTGTAAAGCCCGGGGTGAAAATACCACCTTCGCTAAGAAACATCTATAAGGAGCTCAATTCAGATTTTGGAACACAGATACCAAGTCATGGCTATTTGAAGCATTGGGCAGATCAAGGAGTACTTCTCCTTAATACCGTATTGACCGTCAGAGCGGGTCTGGCTCATTCCCACAAAAAAAAGGGGTGGGAAAAATTCACGGACGCCATCATTAAAAAGGTCGGTGAAAAATCCACACCAGTGGTATTTATATTATGGGGAAATCCTGCACAAGAAAAAGCAAAGTTAATCACTAATCCAATACATCATATCGTGACGAGCGTACATCCAAGTCCACTATCGGTCATGAGAGGTTTTTATGGAAGCAAACCTTTCACCAGAACAAACGAGTTTCTGATTTCAAACGGACTTTCACCGATTGATTGGACTATAGAAGATTTATAATTCAATCGAGGTCTATGGTCAATCGGTCACCGAGATGTACCTTTAGATCACTCAGTACTTCTGATGTTAAATCCTTTGATTCTATCCGACCAAAGAGAAAATGAGACTGCAGCTGAATGTCAAAATCAAGTCATTTGATTCCGCTGATCATAATGCGTTTAACATCGTCATATTGATAAGCCTCTTTACCAAGTTTGATCACTTCGTCGTCAATGACCATATTGATTCGTTCAGTTTTAAAGAATCCTCTTTTGATTTCAATTGGTAAATAGTGTTCCATCATGGCCACCTCCGTATACTTTCTTATTTATAGTATGCCCATTATTTTTCGCAATCAACTCGTTTTTAACTTTTGTCATTGACAAGTGAAAATATGCTATACTTATTTTATAAAAGTTGGGAGGCGTTGATATGATTCAAGACAAATTAAACCTTTTGATGGATTTTTTCGAAATCAGCAACAGCAAAATGGCAAGAGCAATTTCCGTCGATCCTTCCTTGATCAGTAGATGGCGTACGGGCGATCGTGCACCATCGAAATCCAGCAATCACTTTCATGCTCTTGGATGTTATTTTGAATCCCTTGCCAGAACCGAACGCAGCAAAATCAAAATATTGGAACTTATGCATTTCAGTCCAGGCGAAAAAAAATACATAGATAAAAATCTGCACATGATTATAGAAGAATGGCTCGAATCACCTTCCACACATAATTCGGATTTGGTGGAACAGCTGTTACAAAAAATCATTTCTGGCCCAGTAATTCCAAGCGATCCAGAGCTCATCAAAAGGCAAACCAAAACACTGGAAGTACTGCTTAGCGGCAAACACGCAAAAAATGAAGTGTTTAAGGGTATGGAGGGCAAACGTAAAGGCGTCCTTTTGTTCTTATCTGAAGTGAGCAAGAGGACTAGTCCAACAACACTTTTATTATTCAGTGATGAGAAAATGGATTGGTTGACTGAAGATCCAGAGTTCTACAATGCTTGGAGTCTACTTATGTTCCACATTCTAACAAGTGGTCACAAAGTTAAAATCATCCATACCATACAGCGTGATCTAGAGGAGATGATTTTTGCTATCAAGCGTTGGCTACCCCTTTATATGACAGGATCCATCGAACCTTATTTTTTCCCAAAAACAAACAACGGACTTTTCAAGCGCACACTATTTATTGCTCCAGAAACTGTTGCACTGACTTCCACCAGTCTTCCAGAGTTTGCCGATAGCGCTGACCAGTTCCTTTATACCGATAAAACCAGAATAGAGTCACTGACTTCAGAATTCAATGCATTTTTATCCATGTGCAAGCCACTAATGAAAATATTCACACCGAATGATTTTGATGCTTTTGATGAGTTGCAAAAAGAGTACTATGAAGAACATCATGATATGATCACACTTTCATCGACTTTACATTCCGC
>JAIOSU010000285.1 GCA_021107455.1 Clostridiales bacterium
CTAAAGAAATAGCTGACATTCAATCCCACAGTGTCAAAGATACTGAAAAGAAATTTGCACTTATTGCGTCTGCTTTATCCTCAACACATGAAGCAATTGATCAGTTGGCTCAAACAACTGTTCACCTGAATGAAAATAAGGATACTGTTCTCGTATTAATGGAAAACCTTTCAGCAATCGCAGAAGAAAATGCAGCTGGTACCCAAGAGGCATCTGCTTCAATTGAAGAGCAAGCTGCTACTGTTGAAGAAATCGCCAACTCGAGCGAAAATCTATCGATCATATCAACAAAATTGAAAACACTTGTTCAAAGATTCAAGTTATAATTTAATTTCTCCCTATACTACCGGAGGTAAAGATGAGTTTACAATATGTCATATTTGAGTTAGATACTTTAAAATACGCAATCAGCATTGATCATGTCAATGAGATAACCGAATCAAAAGAAATAACTCCACTACCCGTTTCATCAAAATCAATTGAGGGCGTTGTCAATTTACGTGGTAAAGTGATTCCCATACTCAATTTAGGAAAAATCTTTGGAACAAAGAAAAATCTTCAACAAATCGATTCCAAACCGTTTCAAATAATGGTCATCAATACTGACCGTTCTGATTTTGGACTCATTATTGATCTTGCGAAGGATGTAAAAACAATTGATGATGTGGATATCACGCCCATCAATGAATTAATGGCAAACTCAAAAGGCTTCATTACAAGCACAATTAATTTGAATGATGAAATTATTCAAGTGGTTTCAATTGAAAATATCGTTGAAGCCAGCAGCATAAATATTTCAACTGAGATTCAAATAAAAAACTAGTTTCTTTGTCAACTCTAATTTCTGCTCATACTCAACTTGTATGAGCAATACATATGCCTCATAATAAAGGACAATATTTGATATGGATTCTTCACACGTTATTTGTCTAAACAATAAACTGGTAAACATTATTATTTTTCTAATAATCTTCATACTATCACTATTTGGGCTTCACCAGCTCAATTCAGATAGAATTTCAGAAAATGAAGACCTTACTGAAAATGCATTGCATGCCTTCATAATATCTAATGCCAATGGCGTGAGTAATGGATACTTCCAATGGGATGAAATGTTGCGTGCTGTTTTGAATAATAATCAAGCACAACTCAATCGATATGAAAATGAAATAACTTCAATGTTCAGTATGAATGATGACATGGAAATTATTGAAAAACGCTTTGATGGTTCTGCCTTGTACGATATTATAACCAGAGATGGCACTACTTATATTGAGTTTGGTATTTTTGATAGTAATGCAGATTTCTATTCACCTGATCAAATGATTCGTTTTTCGATCGACCCACAAAATATTTTTGATCAAACACTAAGTAATCCTAAATCAAAGTATCATGTCGAGATTATCGACAGCTCCGGTATTGAGGGCATTCGAGTAATCAATACCGAAAAACCGCTTCAACTTTTTCATTATGTCAGTGCTTTTTCACTTGCACTTTTAGGGCTGTTTCTAATACAATCTTTTAGACAGTTTTCCATAACCTCACATTATGAAATAGATGGGTTATCCAACATTGTGATGTTGTTGTCAAAGAAAGATTCGTATACTGCTGAGCACTCCATAGAAGTTGCAAATATCGCTGTTTTTATTGCTTCTCAGCTGGGTTACAGCAAAAAAGAACAACGAACGCTCTTAAAGGCCGGTCATTTACATGATATTGGAAAAATCGGAATCTCTGAAAGCATTCTGAACAAATCGGGAAAGTTGCTCTATGAAGAGTATGAAGAAATCAAAAAACACTCCTTGATTGGATATGAAATAGTTTCACACTTTCCCAATCTAAAAGAAGTGGCACTCATAGTCAAACATCATCATGAACTCCTAGATGGCTCTGGATATCCCGATGGATTAAAAGGTAGTGAAATCCCATTTAAATCTCAAATATTGAATGTCGCAGACGTCTTCAATGCACTCACTACAGACAGACCATACCGAAAAGGATTTGATAAAGTTCAGGCATTTGAAATTATGGCACAGATGCCGCTCAATCAAGAACTGGTAACCATTCTGAGAACTCATTATAAAAAATAAAGCCGAGTATAAATTATGTTCCTCAAGATCATACCATTATAAAAGTAATTGCTACATTGTTCAAAGTGCTGGTCAACGCATAGTTATTGCCACAACCACCGCATTAGTACCGCGTACCATTTTCATCTAAATAGCAATCATAATGCCTACAACAGTTCAAAATACTATCTCCATTTTCGAGTTGCCGCCGTTACCGCCGGGGTGGTACGTGGTACCCGCAGTATTACCGCCGTTACTGCCAGGGTGGTACGTGGTACCCGCAGTTCCTTGCTCTTGGCTAACGGTTGGCACTACCAGTCCCCATATCGGACTTGCACCGACTAGAGTGCGCCCATACTGGGCACCGTAAATCAACCCAGCTCGCCTTCAGACAGGCTGTGTTGATTTTGCCTAATCCCTTATTGGCATAATATTTGCATATCTATATATAGGAGGTGAAATTATGACAAAAATTGGCGTAGTTGTTTCATCAACAAGTTCAACAGCATTAATTCAAGTGGTTAGAACATCTGCCTGTGGCTCTAATTGCAATACTTGTGGCGGAAGTTGTCCTAAAGAAAATATAATCATATCTGCAACACATGACATCGCCCTGAATAAAGGGGATATTGTTAATGTTGAGTCGGATACAAAAACAGTTTTAGCTTATGCAAGTCTCATCTACATTATTCCATTGCTTCTCATGTTTTTAGGTCTTGTAATAAGTTATCAAATATTCAATCTGTCTGAAATTACAGCGTTTCTAATCGGTTTAGCACTTCTTTTTTTATCGTATTTTACTATTCATTTGTATGCGAAAGATAAAAAAATTACTTTTTCAGTATTCGATGTCATTAAGAAGAACCGCTAAATAAGTGTGTTGTTGCTCATTAACATCAAATGGTTTTTTGAGTGATCTTTATGGTTTTGATTGTCTGGAGCACAGGTATGGCAGTTTGTTTCTTGCTTGTTCACGATTAAGTCAGTTGTTTTTTCATTAGAAAACAACTGTAATATTTGCATTGAATATCAGAAAATGAATGTTGCATATCACACAACGCATGTGCGAATTGATACTATCTAATTTTTTAACGGATTAATAGCAAACCGTACAAAGCAAAAAAAATGCAACAGATAATATTGTTACATTAAATCCAAATTTCATTGATATTCCCATTGCTAAAATAGATCCAAGAACTGAAAGTATACCATTTCAACTGTTCAAATTGAATTCCTTTGACTAGCCTTTTTTATTTTCTTAATATCTAAGTCAAAAAAGAATCATAGAATTACTCCATGATTCTTTTTTGATGTCACACTCAAAACCTATTCCACGAGCCCAGTACATGGACGCCACTTGGAACCAGGTACCATTCTCATTCAATAAACAATCACAATGCCTAGAATAGTTCAAAACACTACATCCTTTTTCCAGTTACCGCCGTTACCGCCAGGGTGGTACGTGGTACCCGCAGTTCTAACTCAAATGAGTATGCTTAAAATCATCCTTATACTTTAGTCCATAGTTGAAGACTCTGTCAAGACTTGAATGAGCAAACATTATTACTCCAATCAACATAATAATTCTAATATCTAGAACAACACCAATAAAGTAAACAATCAATTGTAATCCCCTATGATGAACAATATTATAGACTATTGCTCCATAATTTGCGTTTATTGCATAGCCTAGCATCCCTAAATCAGGTAAAAAAAGCAATAGCAAAAACAACCACCAGCCATAATTAAGAAAACTGAATAAATAAGCAGATAATAAAAAAATCATTACTTCCTCTAATCGAATCAAATTTTTCATGATAACCTCCTTGTGTTATCGATTTGGAATGTGATAAATTTTGTGTGAAATCGTATTCGTTTTGCACTTTCATCCTTAAGTGTTTTGCCATAACATTTAAATCTCTATTGTCTACGGTCCCGTCCTTTCATTTCATTGTTATTTCGAAAAACAAACGTATCTGTATTTACAGGTTTACCTATTTCATTTGATACCTCACGGCTAATTTTAAGCATCTCTATGGATGCTGAATTGTCTCTTGGTATTAAAAGTCTGCCATTGTTCCTCATTATGATAAGATGCTGGGTTTTGATATACAAGTGATGAACTAAATACCGGATAGCTTTCTTTCATTTCCCACTTTATGGTAGAGTACAATTAATATAATTGGCAAGATAAAGTCCCAATAGACAACAATGCCTGTATTGCTTGGTGAGAAGTTTTGATTTTCAATCATGTGCAAAACATGTGTTATACCAGCACCCCACAAGAAGGTTGATCTTGTTATAATATAAGGCAACCAAAATGAACGTATCCAAAACCCCATAAAGCCTATAAGCCCAATCCCAAAAGCCGCAAAGGCTAGTTCCATCTGAAAACCACTATTTATTGGCCACCCAATAGATTGTGCCACTTGATCGGCATATATAATATGACCCATAATACCACTGATCATACCAAACCACCCCGAAAGACCAATGGTATAAATTGCAATAATTTCAGTAGTAGACTCTATTCTCCTTTTATTTCTAGTTGATTATAAGTGAGCAGTTATAGAAATAAAAATTACGACAATCTGCATGTATATATTCAACCCTGATATTTCAAAAAGTTCTTTCATCATCTATCTCCTTGTATTCCTTCTATGCAATAGAGATTTTACCTATCTTTCCATTGACTGATTACGTTTCATTCTTAAGAGTAAAACCAAACTGATAACACCCCAAGTAATAACACATATAATATAGGGAATTTCCCAATCAACATGAGCCAAATTCGGGTATAGCCATTCTAGCACATCATCAAAAGCATTGCCTACTGCATGTAATAAAATCATGGTCCATATACTGCCAGTTTTGATATAAACAAATGTATATACCATGCTCCATGCGATAACAGCAACACTTAAAACGATTAGATTAACTGCACCCTGTTCCCACCAAACAATATAATGCCATAACGACCAAATTACGCCAATTACCAACGCCGACTTCATAGGAGATAAGCTTTTCATTAATTTTGGAACAGCGAATGCTCGTAGTCCAACTTCTTCACCAAGCCCACCTCTTAAGAACATATAAAATATAATACCACTGCTTGGTGCCAAGAGTAAAACAAAGAGAAACTGGCTAAGCTTAAAGTTATCCCTCAAAATAAAAGTCCCATGTTCTGCACTTATAATTGCTGCTATTATATAAAATCCTATGGGAATTAATCCAATCCAAAGGTGTCTTGCTTGTCTCAAATTCATGAAGTTTTGACCGATTTCTTTCAACATAGACTTCTCTTTTGCCAATATCATGACTATTATGGCACTTATTGTGAATCCAAATTTTGCAACATACCCTAGAACATGTTCAGTCCCTTCATAACCTAACAAAAACAATGACCACGAAATAACAAATGACAAAACAAAGAATACAACCACTTGCCCCTTATCACTTCTTAACATATTCAACCTCCTAAACTCTGAACCCAATCTTCTTCTATGTAGCCCATATCATTCAGTTCACCAATGCTATATGCTATATCGCTATCCCTAATATACTCTGGTACACTTACGGAAAGTTCCTTAATAAACGCCTCTTCAACCAATTCTATCTTTTGTATTTATAACCAAATCTTGGAACAATTAAACGCTCTGAATATTCTCCAGCTATAATCAATATACCCTATGTTTCCCACAATCAATTTTATTTGTTTTGGGAAAAAAATTTGATCAAAATAAAAGCCACTAAATGTTATAAACACATTCAATGGCTTTACTAATTTAAACTAAAACTTTTGTTTCTATTTCGAACAACGTACTTGTCAGTACAAAGTTATTGCCACAACCACCGCTTGGTACCGGGTACCATTTTCATCTAAATAGCAATCATAATGCCTACAACTGTTCAAAACACTATTTCATTTTTTGAGTTACCGCCGTTACCGCCGCATTGGTACGTGGTACTCACAGTCTTTGTTTTTAAGCAAGTCGAACCCAATCAACTGCCACTTCTCCAAACACTACTTCGATTTTTAGCCTCCGGACTCCCAATTGGTCCAATATCACACCAGAGAAGGAAAAGGTAATGTAATCACTTTGCTTCAAGAATTCAATTTTTTTAATCACTTGATCATTCTCATATACAATCAACTCTCCATTCTCCAAGCCTCGTATACTGACTTGCCACTCACTCTCACTTTGATCTCCAGCAAAGGTATAGTAGGCAAACTCACTTTTTTCTAATGCCAGAGCATTGAAATCCCACTGATTATAAAAACCAACTTTGGAATGAGCCGGCCTACTATGTGTTATAAGTTTCATGCCAGTATTACATCTATGCGAATGTTCATTTTCATGATGGCGATTACTTAAGTATGAATGCCCACTCCCTGGAAATTCGTCAAAATCAATCCCCATGACTCTAGCGCCTGAATTTCTAAATACTGCATCTGTAACATTTCTATTTTTTATGCAGTTCTCAAATTTAATATTATGAAGCAACTCATTAAAAATTGCTTTTGCCTTCTGGTAACCTGGGTGTTTCCCACCTTCCAAATAAGCTAAAATCTCATTCCAACCTTCTGGTTGCTTTATGGAATTCGGGGAATTTATCGCTTCCATTTTTTTTGCTGGCCATATGTTGTAACCAATGTTCAACTCAAGGGCTAAAGGATACATAGCAGAAAACCACTCCAGCACGTTCTCGCCGGTTTCACCTAACCATAAAGGTAAATTCATTTTCAATGACAATTCTACAAACTCTTCAAATGCCTGATAATCCGGATTACAACCATAACGATGGAAATGAATGACCATGTTGGGATCATACACCCGATCAAATACTTCAGTACTAGTCGACCAGTGGTGGCCTTCAACAGAAAACATATGTTTATCATCGATTTTTCTTATTTCATAAATTACGTCCTCATAGAACTTAATCAATTGGGGCAACAAATAATCGTAATTCTTTATTTGCGAGTCACCTGGCCGAATGGGCTCGTTAAGTAGGTCATACCCACCAACTATGAATCGATCTTTGTATCTTCTGGCTAATTCCTTCCAGAGTTCTATACACTGCTTATAGCTATGTTCATCGATAAATAGTCTGGGAATATCATCTATACTGTCATCAATATTCGCACCAGTTTGTCCGCCCGGTGCTCCATGCATATCAATAAAAGCATAAAGCGAATATTTTTCACACCAATCCAAACATTGATCAATTAACTTGAAACCCGATTCTATAAATTTAATTTCCTCATCCTCTTCCATAAGCAAGCGCCAATGAATAGGAATACGTACAGAATTATAACCCAATTCTGCCATATCTCTTATTTCCGCTTCTGTAATGTAATGACTTCTGAACTCTTCAAAAAAATGCTCCTTGTAGGCCTTGCTTGTCAATTCTTCAACAACCCTTTCAATTCGTCTTGGTCGATCAAAACGGCTGTTCCTAAACGACTTCCACATATAGCCCTCATTGAGGAACCAGTTTCCGAGTCCCCAACCGGTCAGCAAAATTTCCTCACCATTTCCATTAACAATTGATGTCCCATTTGCCTTGAGATAACCACATACCCGACTTTTACTCGTTTTCTCAATTATATCCAACTTAGAATTAATCGTTTTATCTATTGCTTTCATCACTGACCACTCGCTTTCTTGTAAACTATTCATTGCTCCTCATTTACAATAATATCACAATTAGGGTATTTACGAAATCGATTTCTTTGTCTGCTATATTTGGTCTTTCTTCGATTCTGCAAAAAATAAAGATCTCACAAAAATTATGAGATCAATTGCTTCTTTATAAAGGAATGCCTTTGGCATTCAACTCCAATTCAAACATAATAGTAATTTGAGCAAGGGGCTGGTCAGTAAAGAGTTGCCGCCGTTACCGCCGCATTGGTACGTGGTACCCGCAGTTTTACTCTATAAATATGATTAGAAAAATACTCCTTTAATAATCATCCATATCACATACAGCCAAATCGCGAGTATGGGAATCGCATAATACCATTTCTTCGGCTTACCATTTTGCCACATTCCCTCAGCTTCATTCCTAAACATATTAAAATTTTCCTTTGGAATGAGCTTAATTGTCAATGCAATTAGCACAGGCAGTATGATAATGTCATCAAGGTAACCTAGTACTGGTATGAAGTCCGGAATCAAGTCTATGGGGGATAATGCGTATCCAACTGCAATCCCCGCTAATATCTTCGCTGCCTGTGGAGTATCTTTGCTTTTCAAACTTAAATAAACTGCTGGGAGGTCAATTTTTAGTTGTTTAGCTCTTTCTTTTAAATTCATGTGATCCATCTCAATTCTGTTATTTTCTATACGAATCATTATTCTTTTGACTTCATCAATACATTCAATGGATTTTGATTGAAGGAATGCCTATGGCATTCAATACCAAATCAGATATAGTTACAATTTTGAGCAAGGGGCTGGTCAGTAAATAGTTATCGCCACTACAGCTGCTTGGTCCCGGGTACCATTTTCGTTTAAAATACTATTTTGATGCCTACAACAGTTCAAAGCACTGCATCCTATTTCGAGTTGCCGCTGGGGTGGTACGTGGTACCCGCCACAATCCGAACTATGAATGTTGGTATTTTAATGCACCTTCATGGAAAGAATGTAAATCTTCTAGAAACTTTTCTTTTTTATTGTAGTCTACTAATGGAGCTATTATGTTCCACTGATATTCATCCGTTAACTCTTTCAAATGCATTATTCTTAACAAGGTATTCTGTGTACAAGATTTACCTGATAAGTCATCATGAATATCTAACAAATGGGATCTGAGAACATCTTTAATATAAAGTTTTTCTAACTCTTGTATGTTTGAAATACCTTTACGCCATTCTTCAATTATATTATGAAAATGCTCCAAAACTTGAGTTGACGCCCCATTAGCTTCTAAATACTTGTTATGATCTAAATAACTCTTAATCCCAGCCATTTTAATCTCTTTATAAAGTTGCAGCATTTCAGCTTTTCCCTTGATTCTTTGATTCTTGTAAAGTTCTAGCATCAAATATCTAGTCTCGAGGCGCTCCAAAGCATGAAATCTCGGTTCATTCACTCCTTCTGAATTATAATCTACTAATGGATCAAATTGATAGCAATATCCAAAGTCAAATAGTTTTACTTTGTTATCTTTTACTAAAATATTCCCTCTACTTAAATCCCATTCAAACAAACCAATTTTTTGTAGATCAAGGGTGATATTTATCGTATCTTGAATCCAATCAACATCAAGAACTTCAGGATGCTCACCATCGATCCATTCAGAAAGCAATATTCCTTTCCTATAGTCAGCATATATGGTTTTAATTATCCCATTTTTAAGTGAAATTAGATGCTCTTGATGTTCTAATATTTTGGACCTACACATCAACTCGTTTAAAAAAGAAAGTTGCCCATCTACGTTCTTAACCTTACTGGTTTTTCTCTTTCTTTTTAAATTATAAAAACCATTTGATTTCAACTTATAAATAACACCGGTCAGTCCAGACTCAACAATTTGACAAACATACTGACTTTTCCCGTCAATGTTCTCTAGATCCTCAACATTAAAACCAGTATTTGATAGTGTACCTAAAATATATTTCTGATTGCTTTGATCAAATAAACTCATTTCTCTTTGTCTCTTATTCATATACATTTAAACTCCTTTTGGGGTATCTGTTATTTCAGTAGCTAGCTTTTTTTTTATAATTTACTCCAATTACACCAACTAGTATCAAAACCGCTCCAATGAAATGGTAATTATAAAACGGCTCATTGAGTACAATTGTGCCTGCAAAAATACTAATTAATGTAGCTAGATTGTTGAACACACTCACTTTGGATGCTGGTAGTTTTGTCAGAGAATAATTTGAGAGTAAGGATGACAAAACAGTTGAAAACACACCTAAGTAAACAACACTTAAGGCATATTGTGGATTTACCAATGGGCTAAAGTACATATCTAAATAACTGGAAGGTTCTGTTCTCAATAAGTAGAAAAAATTTAAAAATATAAATCCAATGAATAACATTACATAAGTCAAATCATTATAGTTAAACTTTTTCAATTTGCTTTTAGCTAATAAGGTGTATATTGATGAAACAATCACAGAAAGGGAAGCATATACAACACCCAAAATATTCATATCAGTAATATTAACATTTTTCATGGTAAATATAAAGATAACACCAGTTACTGATAATGTAGTAAAGAACAACTTGAGGAAATTGACTTTTTCTTTTAAGAATAGGCTTGAGAGCAACAATGTTACTCCAGGGACAAGAGCATGTATCATTCCGCCTTCTGAAGAAGTCAGGTAATTTAATCCAAGTCCTTGGGTTATAAAAAACGCAATTGGATAGCATATTGCAATAGGTAATATACTTACAATGTCTGACAGAATAGGTAATAGCCTGAGACCAAGTAACCTTCTGTAGAGCATAAACACAAAATATCCTAGTGTAAATCGATGTGCTAAAACTATATTAGTGTCTGCGAAGCCTAAACTAATTTTTGTAAACAGAAATGATAAACCAATGAAGAAAGAAAACATAATTGCAGCGCTATAAACTCTTTTCATCGACATTCATCCTTTCTTTGGTACCCAGTTTTCAGTATTGATAATTTCATCATGCAATTGATCTGGAATAAATTCACTATTCTTTCTCTCGGAATAATAACAGCTGAATGGAGTTTCACCGTTTTGCCATTTTTCAATGGTTTTACCGTCTATCAACAATTGTCTACCAAGCGCTACCAAGT
Source organism: Clostridiales bacterium (assembly GCA_021107455.1). Taxonomy (GTDB): domain Bacteria; phylum Bacillota; class Clostridia; order Peptostreptococcales; family Acidaminobacteraceae; genus Fusibacter_D. Next base: position 10,857 of record JAIOSU010000285.1, read on the forward strand.
CTACATTGTAATCAAGCAGTCTTTTCGCTGCATCTATTGAATATATACTACCAACACCAATTAATGGCTTTCTTGATTTTATAGTTTCCTGAATGAATTCTATAATCCTTCTTGTATCTTTTTGATTCCTAATCGACGTCTGTTCAAAATCATTTAAGGATATGTGTAAATAGTCAAGATCAAGGTCACTAATTACGTCAATAAATTTCACCGTATCTTCCAATGAGATTCCCGGTTCAGAGTTTTCTTCTGGAGAAAATCGATAACCTATTATAAAATTTTCTAGATTCTTTTCCTCTCGTTCAACTAAACAAGCTTTTATTATAGCTAATGGAAACCTCATTCTTTTTTCTAAACTCCCACCCCAATCGTCGTTTCTCTGATTTGAATGTGGTGAAAAAAACTGTTGCAACAAATATGTGTTAGCACCGTGAATTTCAATACCATCAAAACCTGCTCTATAGGCTCTATCTACCGATGTTTTAAATGAATTTATTGTTTTCTGTATTTCTGTTATTGTCATTTCTCTTGGAGTATTATCAATTTCTCTTTTGCCAGCAATAGGAGAAGCACTTAACGTTTTTCCATCAGGCATATCACTTGGATTTGCCTTTCTACCTGCATGAAAGACCTGCAAAATTGCTTTTGCACCTTGTGAATGTATGGCCTCAGAAAGTCGTTTCAATGAAGGCAACATACTCTCATCACCTGCATAAAACTGACCAGAAAATCCTTTACCACTTGACGACATATAGGTTGTTGCAGTAATAACCATACCTACACCACTACTTCTAAACTCATAATATTTCAATTCATCATCAGAAACAGTTCCATCATTATTTGCACTCCAAGTTGTCATAGGTGCCATAACAAAACGATTTCTCAATAGTAACTTATTGTTTAACTTGTATTCATCAAACAAATCATTATTTAATTTAGTCATTATTATTTGCTCCTTTTCAATATTTTTGTTAACACCTTCTCAACACTTAATGGTCTAGAAAAAAATAACCTTGACCATTTTGAAATTAACATAGTGTGTGCAATTGTTTATTGTTGAGTAGTCAGTTCAGCCCAGGTTGCATCATAAAACCTAGTTTGTATAAAAAGGCCTTTTTCGAAAACTAAGTCTTATTAATCCAATTGCAATTGAAAACTCAGATACGATCCATATAATCATTGACACATTTGATCCTGTGATCATTTTAAACTGAGGAAGCATAAAGTTAACAATACTATCTGCTACATAAAGTCCACCTGCCATTGCAATGAATAAAACTACAACTTTATTAAAATAATCAGTCTGTCTCAATTGAAGAGCAATAACTATTAAATATAGACCAAAGAATATTAATGCAAGAAAATATCCATATTTAAACATTTCAAGTTGATTACCCCCAAGCAGTTGTAATAAGCCCGGCTCCACAACATTTTCTACCATGCTATTCTTAAAATACAGTAAAGCTGTATGCATTCTTTGTAGGTTTATTGCTAATAGAACCGATTGAGTTAACCGTAAAATTAATCCTGTGAGAGCAAGTGTTTTATTTAAATTTCTAAGTATCACATAAAATGCTATCCCAACCGTGATATCAAGTAAAACCATAAATAAATCGCTAAAAAAACCTAGTCTAAATAATAATTCATTCGAAACAATATTGTTTGCAGTCACGGCCATTTCTGTTGTAATTAGTGAGCTTCGTACAAACATTTCGGCAAACAGACCCAGTAATATTAATAATACATAAGATATTCCACCAATTCTCGCTGCTTTTCTAATCATTTGATCGTTATCAACATTTAAACTTTTCATAATTTTCCTCCTATTATTCTATAGATCAATAATCACTGTACCTACTTTTGATCCAGACTTCACCCTATCTAATGCTTTATTGATTTCTTTAAGTTCAAACCTGTTATCAATCACTTCTTTGATTCCACCCACAGAATACAAACTGAATAAGGTTTCAATATCACTCTTCTTAAAACCAGCAATGCCCATTTTTATTTTCACTCTACCAAATATCCAATTTTTCACTATGCTGCCAATCAAATCTAATCCTACGTGAGTCGTTATAAACTCCGAGTTCTTAGACATATGTGCTACTTCCCTATTCACATTCAGCTTCCCTACGGCATCGAACACCACATCATATTGATCCAAGTATTTCTCGATTTTTTCTTGAGTATAATCAATACATCTATCAGCACCGTATTTCTCAAGAATAGCAAACTTTTCAGTTCTACTTACAGCTGTTACATGGTGTCCATAAGTCTTCATCAATTGTAGTGCTATTAATCCAACTTCTCCTGAAGCTCCATTAATCAATATCCACAATTTTCTCTTTTGGTTCAATGTTTTTTTTAGAAAGTATAATGCAGCACTTCCACCAAACAGCAAAGCCACTGATGCTTCATAAGAAATTTCATCTGGTATCCGATGGATTACACTTTTATTGCTAATATTAATATATTCAGAAAGTGTACCACTCTTATGCATTCCACAAACTCTATCACCTACTTTGTATTCTTTAACATCTCTCCCTAAACTAACTACTTCTCCAGAATAAAATTGGCCAACTACCTTTTGCTTTTTTGAACCCATATTCATCATTGCTACATCGCCTGTTGTTAATGGAACTTTAACCACTTTTACTTTTATTTCATTTTTTAATGGTTGAGTGTCAGGCAAGTCTATTATTGCCAGTTCTTTTTCTTTGTAATTATTAACGATATTTACAACTTTCATCATTCACCTCTTTTTTGAAAACTAAAATCCAATAGCCTTAAACTATTTCTATCATAGCTCATCGAACCCTTTACCAACTACCCTCTTTAGTGGGTATTTTTTTTGAATGTAAAAAAAAGTCATGAATTAAGCAAAATTGCTCATTCATGACTTTTTTCTTATATTGCCCAGATTTATCAAATACTTGTCGAATGGTTCTGATCTAACCAATCATAAAACCCCTATCCAAATCTTACAATCTAGCCTATTCGACTCATTGATTACTATTTTATAAATCCGAGTTCTTTAGCTTTAACAATCACCTGAGTCCTTCTATTTACTTCAAGTTTTCTAAAAATGCTTTTATTATAGCTTTTGATAGTTTCTTCCGATAAATATAACTTATTACTAATTTCCTTGTTAGTTAGGCCTTCACAAATACATAGTAGGATATCCAACTCTCGCTTAGAAAGCGGCTCAATCAATTCTTTATTGGAAATTGAATAGACAAGCCCCCCTTTGCTAATTGGAATATTTTCAATAATATTTTCTTTCGAGAACAACATATAGGGCAGCTTATATCCTTCTTGGGCAGTAATTTTTTCACTTATTGCATAATACTCTCTGGACTTGAACTCATCTCCCTTATAATGATAGCAGATGCTTAAAAGCAGATTAAAAGTAACCAAACTATTTATTCTCTTTTGACGTTCACAAGTTTTGACTAAATCCTTCATTGTTTCTATCATATAATCTAGATTACTACCATCAGAATTATTTCGCTTTACCGAATAGAGAGTAGTCAGGATAAAAAGTATATTGCTATATTCAGCCGTAAAATATGCATCATTGTCCTTTGAAAATCTATTACTAATAGATTCCATTTCCTTTGTTTGTCTGAGGCGTATTGTATCTTCAAGATTAGATAGAGTTATATATTCAGGAACTGGACTAGGATTTATAACCATACGTAATTGTGCAACAATCTCATACGCTTCATCAAACATCTCCTGACTGATGAGCATACGTGCTTTAAACTTTAACATCTTAAAATACCAGTCATCAAGAGCAAAAATACTTCCATATTCCTCACTTAGACTCAATTTCTCGTAAGCTAACTCCAAATCACCTTTGTAAAAATACAACTTCCCTCTAAATAGTTCTATACTAGCTTTAGTAATTTTTAAAACATTATTTTTACCCACTCTACTTTCAACCAGGTTCAGTAGTAATTCCGCTTTTTTAAAATAGCCAAATTCGCAATAAAGTTCGATTAATGTTAAGTCAACTAAGTTAAATACAAGATCATCTTTAAGATATTCTCTACTTTTGACTAATGATTGCTCTGCAGAATAAAAATCACCTTTTGCCCAATATGCACAGGCTTGCAAAGTATATAGTATGCCCTTATTTTGTACATTGATTGTATCAAACTCATTAAAAATATTTTTAATTTTATCTAATATACCGTCATATTGTTTATTGATTGATGCAATGTATACCTCTGATATTTTACATGACAAGGGAATTGTATTACTTACTTCTTGATGCTCAGAATAGCGCTTTTGAATATATACATCAAAAGATTTTTTAAAGTATGATTGCGCTAAACTAACATAACCATCTTGTAAAAGTGTCCACCCTAACCCTAAGCAGATAATCGGATTATTCATATAGGAATCTTCAGGAAGCTTATCAACTTGTTGTTTCCAGTTTTTGTGTAGCATTTTAATATCAATCTCAGGCCATATTTTAGACAATAAATTTACTGCTTTTGAATACTCTTTTACTTGTATATATTGATCAATCGCTTCCAATGACATATCATTCTGCTCATACCAACTTGCAATGATCAAATTAATCGACTTTTCATTAACTAATGAGTTACTTTTGAAATACTGCTGTCGAGTCAAATCTAGTGCTTCTTTGAATAAGTGATGGTACCTATATGTGTTTTCTTTTTCTAGCTCAACAAGGAAGAGATTTTTTTTCATTAACCTATAAAGAATTGACTCAACATTAAGCTTCGTATCATCCATGATTTTTTCACAAAGTGATGTCGTAAAATAATCTACTACTGATGTTTTATACACAAAATCAATTATGGATTGATCTTCTAAAAGTAAAATTTCATCAATCATATATTGTTTAATTGAGGTTGTTTTTTTAATGTTCAATTCCTTAGGAACAAGTTCTCCTTTTACTGCAAATAAAGACATCAACTGAACACCTATTAACCAGCCCTCAGTCTTTTCATAAATAGACTCAATCAACTGAGAATTAACACCCCTAGAACTTAACATCTTTAAGTAGCTTTGGATTTCTTTCTTCGATAAGGACAACTCACTCGTTCCTATTTGGGTTACAGAACCTTCTAGTGTTTTACTAATAGGAGGAAAAGGACATTCTTCTCTTGATATCACAATGATCTTTAAATATTGATTCTTTAAATCTAAAAGTTTCTTAAGAAAAGTGAATATCTCATTACAGCTAATAAAATGGAAATCATCAAAAATAAGATATAGATCATTTTCAATACTTAACAATTGACTTGATATAAATGCGTTCATATTGTATTCCGAAGTATTAAACATCTTGAGTACCCCAAGATAGGCTTCTTCACTTATAATTTTATTAATAACTAAGCCTCTTAATAAGTAAGAATAAAAATTGTTCAAGTCATTGTCAGATAAATTAAGTGAATACCATAAATAAGGGTAATTTCTTTCGCTTATCCAGTGACTTATCAACATTGATTTACCTGATCCAGCAGGTGCGACTACTTGAATAACATCACTATTTACACTCTTATCAAGTAGTTTTAGAATTTTGTTTCTTTTAATCCAGTTGTGAGGCAAATGTGGCTTCGACAACTTATTTTCGTAAATAAATGTATTCATAAGTAATCCTTTCTTGAAAAATGCTTGTTCTTCACTTCAATATCTTTCATCGCCGCATTGGTACGTGGTTCCACAAACTTGACTTGAATACCATCCCTCTCTACTATATTATAAAGTATATAACCATGAATGGGGAGGCAATATGACTAAACCTGCTACTTTAATCTATTTTAGTGCAACAGATACCACTCAAAAAATTGTGAGAGCTATAGGCAGCGGAATTGCTTCAGAATATGTAGAATACAATATCACGCTGCCGAAAGGAAGGGACAAAGTACTGTCTTTTGACTCAGATGATCTTGTCGTTTTTGCTATACCCGTCTATGCTGGTAGGATTCCTAGTTTTTTGGCAACTTTTCTTAAGAAGATCAGGGGCAATCATACTAAGGCGGTTTTCGTTGTTGTTTATGGCAATCGCAATTATGATGATGCCCTCCTCGAATTAAAGGATAGCCTTGAAGATAATGGTTTTATAGGTCTTGCAGCTGGTGCATTCATCGGTGAACACTCCTATACTAACCAAGTAGGCACAGGCCGCCCTGATACGGACGATTTAAATGTTGCCTATGAGTTTGGTCGAGTTATTAAAGAAAAATTAATCAGTGAACCTATAGGCCAAGAGACCAAGCTGCATGTAAAAGGTCAATTCCCCTATAAAGAAATAACTTTAGTAGAACCTATCGCTCCTGTTACCAATGAAAAATTTACCCAGTGTAAAATCTGTGCTTCTCACTGTCCTGTGGCTGCAATTGATTTTAACGATTGCCACAAAGCGGACTCTTCAATATGTGTGAGGTGTTGCAGCTGTATAAGAAGGTGCCCTGTAAACGCAAAATCTATGGACCATCCCTTTATCCTTCATCTGACGGAAAGACTCATCATCAACTGTGGGATAGTAAGACATGAACCTGAACTGTTTTTATAGCAAAAAAAAACCATTATTTGCAGAGTCTAGACCTGCAAATAGTGGTTTTTTCATTTTTTTAGGCTTAACATCAAACGATCTCGTTAATCGCCACCGTACTTGTATTTGATTCAAATTCTTTAGGAATCAAAGCCGCTAAAACAACTATTAAACCCATTAATATGACAAGGACATTCAAAGCCCAAGATTGACCGAATACGTCGACAATTCGACCATAACCTAACATTAAAACAGCACTGATCGTTGCAGCAAATCCCATTATAAGTCCTGTTGCATAATTCATATGATTTGGTGCAATCCTATGAGTAATGGTTATGCCTGCAGCCGCCCCACCAGTGGAAGCAAAACCAGAGATCACCAGTCCTATAGCCATTAAAATACCATTTGAATAAACGAATAAGATCAATCCTAAAAATGTTAGTCCATTAAAAAATAAAATTGTCTTTTTTTCACCAATGTAATCACTCACAAAGCCACCTATTAAAGTAGCAATCGCTCTTGAAAACATGAATACTGAAAGTATTAAACCCGCTTGAACCACACTGACACCTTTTTCAATCATGATAATCACACCAAAAGGACAACCGCACTGTATAAGCTTTTTAATACAATTGAAATCATCATGGGGATACTTAGATTAAACTGTTGACTTTTGGATAGACTTTTCCACCCGCCTCGACCCTCAGTTTTAACTTTCTTGTCATCAGTCCATTTAACATCTTGTACCTTTGCCATGTATAAAAACATAGCTGTAAGCAAACCGGGTATTATGAAAATAATGAGTGACTTCAAACCATACTGTGTAACAAGAGGAATAGCTATGAGTGGTGCTGCCGTTGCTGCAAACCCACCAACAGTCATAAATATGGAGAGACTTTTTCCTCTGGACAAATTTGTTTTATGAATCGTAATCGTCGATCCCAAAGGATGATAGATGGAGGAACCCAAAGCAGATATGCCTACAACAATCCCCAATAGATAGAAATTAGTTATGAATCCACTTAAACTCATTCCTATTGTAATGGCAATTAATCCATAAATTAATAGTATACTTTTTTGAACACGGTCAATTAACATGCCCACAATGGGCTGAAAAAAAGTACCCGCTGTCATAATGACAAAAAGAATGGCTGACATCTCAGTTGCATTAAGTTTCAATTCTGTTGCAAAGGCAAACATGGTTACAGGAACCAAACTCATAAAAAAATCATTAACAAAATGTCCCCATGAAACTGCCAACAAGTGAATGTTCCCTTTTATAAACCGAATCATTTGTGCCTCCATTATTGCCAATATTATTTTTGTACACGAAATAAGTTTATTTTAATATCGAATATATGTCAATTCAAAACCAAAAACAATTTTTCGTAATCCATTTTCATTCGATTTCATAATAATTACTACAGAACAAGATAACGAAAAATAAAGACCTCACGAAAATCATGAGATCTTTGGTTTGTCTATTATTGAAATATGCAATCACTATAGTACAAGTTCGTTCCATTTTAATCCCTTCAATTAGATCAGGGGTAACGATAACCTCTTCAACATTTACACCATATGGATTAAAGGAATGCCTATGGCATTCTATACCAATTTATATATAATTTTATTTTTGAGCAAGGGGCTGGTCAGTACATAGTTGTTGCCACAACCGCCGCTTGGTACCGCGTACCATTTTCATCAAAAAATAATTTAAATGCCTACAACAGTTCAAAACACTATAACCTTA
>JAIOSU010000104.1 GCA_021107455.1 Clostridiales bacterium
AGTTCCTCGCTTTGCGAGGGGCTAAATGAACGAAACTAAACTTAGTGGTTGGTGGTTGGGAAAACAAATGGGGACAGGTCCAAAACGGTACCTAGCATCGCTAGGTACCGTTTTGGACCTGTCCCCATTCTAAACCTAATTTTTACTCTATGATTCCTTGCTCGCGCAACCAATCTTCAGCAACTGCCTTTGGCTCCATCTCTTCGATGTCCACAAGGTAGTTCATTTCAATCATTGTATCGTTGTCGAGTTTTGATGCGATTTCATTCAAAATGTCTACAATCTCAGGGTTTGCTTCAATGGTCTCTTTTCTGAGAACTGCAGCAGGGTTGTAAACTGGGAAGAAATCTTTGTCATCCACAAGGTTTACAAAATCATAAGCCGCAATACGTCCATCAGTTGAAAATCCCATTCCTGTATCAACTTGTTCTTCCAGTAGTGATTTGTAGAGGATTCCAGCATCCATTACAGCAAGCGAATCTCCTTCAACTTTAAATCCATAGACTTCCTCAAGTGCTGGTAATCCATCTGGACGGGCAGTAAATTCATGATCCACTCCGAAAATGAATTCTCCCGGATTTTCATTCATATAAGCTGCCAAATCACTGATGCTTGCAACACCTAAAGCTTCACTGTCCGCTCTTCTCATCATGATGGTGTAAGTGTTGTTGAAAGGAGCATAGTTGAGCCATACCAATCCGTTGGCATCATCGGCCTCTTTGACTAATCTGTATGCTTCAGCAGAATCAGTGATGGCTTCATCATTTTGAAGATGCATCAACCAAGCTGTACCGGTGTATTCCCAGTAAACATCGAGATCACCACCGATAAGTGCACTTCTGACTTTATCAGAACCGGCGACATTGGTTTTATCTTCTACTTCAAATCCTGCCTCTTCAAGTGCAAGAATTGTGATTTGACCTAAAATCAATTGTTCAGTGTAATCTTTAGAACCGACTTTTATGACATCTTTTTCGGATGAGCCACATCCAATCAGCGCGGCACTCAGTACCAGGATCACACTAAGCACAAGTGCCATTTTCTTCATTGTAATACTTTTCATTAAATTACCTCCCTAGATAGTTGTCTTTCTCTCTACAATTCCAAATGCAATGTCGGATAGAATAGCCATCAGCGCCGGCAGTGTTGCACCGAGCACTAGGATTTGCCACCTATTGACATTGTTTCCAGCGATAATAAGGTCTCCAAGACCACCTCCACCTACGAACGCCGCAAATATGGCGGTTCCGATGTTAATGGTCACAGCGGTTCTGATTCCCGCCACCATGACTGGTAGTGCGAGAGGAACCTCAATTTTAAACAAAATACGTTTGGGCTGCATACCCATGCCTTTGGCCGCTTCAATTATGGATTTGTCCACCCCTATAATCCCCACCAATGTATTGTTGAGTATAGGCAGAAGTGAATAGATCCATAAGGCCAAAATTGCAGTGTTGATTCCGATACCAAGGATTCCGACAAAAAGTGCCACTATGGCTAGACTTGGTATGGTTTGTCCGATATTGACTATGCTGAGCACTCTTGGTGCAAATTTCTTAAATTTCGGTCTAGTGAGTATGATTCCCAGTGGTACAGAAGTGCCAATGGCCATCAAGCTTGAAATCACCACAATCTTTAAGTGTTGAGTTATTGCCATGATGATTTTTTCATAAGACATGAATCTTTCAACGATTTTATCTTGAGGATAATTGATTACATAATAGCTGAAACCGATGGCGATTGATAAAATGAGCACAACCAAAATCACATCTTGAATTCTGATTGCCGAATCACGAAGTTTGGTCATCGTCTCTCACCGCCTTCAATAGATCGTCCATGGTCACAATGCCGTCAACTCTACCTTTCATGCCGGATACAAAGATTGTTTTTCTACCGAGTGCAAACATATCCGAAAGTACATCTTGAAGGGTTGTCTTAGGTGTTGCAGTCTCTCCGATGGGTCTAACAAAATCACCGACGATTTTGTTTTCGTTTCTATACAACATTCCAATGCTGACATAGCCAAGAAGCTTCTGACCATGCTCTGTAACAAGCAGATTGTTGACATCGCTTTCCTTAATCACTTTGAGCGCCTGTTCTGTAGTCGTTGTTGCTTCAACATATGGAATCTCACGCATGATGTCCTTACATTTCATGAGTTTCATCATTTTTAGATTGCTGTTGCCACCGATGAGTTCTGATACAAAATCATCTGCAGGTTCTGAAAGAATCTCTGTCGGTGATCCAAACTGGACCACTTTACCATCTCTCATGACCACAATCTTGTCGCCCATCTTGAGCGCTTCATCAATGTCATGCGTTACGAAGACAATTGTCTTACCGATTTTTTCCTGTATTCTCAAGAATTCATCCTGAAGTTTTCCTCTTGTTATCGGATCGAGTGCTCCAAAAGGCTCATCCATCAACATGATTGGTGGGTCAGCCGCCAGTGCTCTTGCGACGCCAACTCTTTGTTTTTGTCCACCACTTAGATCTTTTGGTTTCTTATCTCTGAAATTTTCAGGATCTAGATCCATAAGTTCCAGCAGTTCGTCCACTCTGTTTCTAATTTTGTTTCTATCCCAGCCTTTTTCTTGTGGAACTGTTGCGATATTTTCCGCAATGGTCATATGTGGAAAAAGTCCGGTGTCCTGAATGACATATCCAATGTCTAATCTCAATTTGATCGGATCTACCTTTTCGATATCCTGACCGTCTATGTAGATTTTTCCAGATGTTGCTTTTATAAGTTTGTTGATCATCTTCATGGTTGTCGTCTTGCCACAACCCGACGGTCCAACGAGCATGCAAATTTCACCTTTTCCAATATGAAGGTCTAGTTCATCCACTGCTGGTTGATCTTTGTCGTTATATCGTTTCACTACTTTTTCGAATTTTATCATTGTTCCTCACCTCCATCTATATCTCAAATCTCTTCTGTACAAAAGCAAGTCCTCTATCGATCACTACGGTAATCACGGAAACCATGATAGCTCCTATTAGGATCATTTTGTCGTTGCCTCTGTTGATCCCTTGGAAAATATATTGTCCAAGTCCTCCTGCTCCAATGTAAGCCGCAATCGCACCAAGGCCGATGCCCATGACGGTTGCCGTCCTCACGCCTGTCATAATGACAGGAAATGCGAGTGGAAGTTTCACTTTGAACATGATTTTCGATTTTTTAAGACCCATGCCTCTAGCCGATTCGATAATCGATGGCTCAATGTTCATGATTCCGGTATACACATTTCTGATAATCGGCAGCTGAGTATATAGAACAAGTCCCGCTATTGCAGGGGCTCTACCGATACCTAGTAGTGGAATCAAAATTGAGAAAAGCGCCAAACTAGGAATTGTCATCATAACATTGGCTATGTTCAACACGATTTTAGCGGCCGTTTTGTTATAAGTGATCATGATGCCTACCAACACGCCCATCGTGATGGAAATAACCATCGCAGTCAATACAATTTCAAAGTGGTCGATGGTCAAACCAAGGATCGTTTCCCATCTTTCTATTGCAAATTCCAGTGTTTTCAATTCTTCACCTCCGTTTCTTGTTAGGTTAAAATAAAAAAACACCCCAACTTCTGTTTTCACAGAGAGTTAGAGTGTTTAAGTTTCGACATGATTGCCTCGCTTTATACCATTTATAAAATAGTATAGTCCATGCCCCTATAGGACCTGTACAAACCCCAGTTCTCGCATTCATTTTTCAATACCCTTTCGCAATAATGATGGGTCACTAACACCAATCCACATAGTTTCATACGTATCAATGCTCATAACCCTAGCTACTACAAGTACCTACTTCACGCAACGCTACTAATACCAAGTTATATTATAACATATTTTTACAAAAAGTTAAAGATTGGCGTGTGAAGGGGAAGTACGAGGGGAGTGCCGGGAGGGCAGGAGAATGGCAGGGAGGGCAGGAAAACAAATGGGGACAGGTCCAAACTGGTACCTAGCGATGCTAGGTACCAGTTTGGACCTGTCCCCATTCTAACCAATTCTAACCATTTAGCTTCTATTTACAGAGCATTAGGATTTACTTAGACGCTAATAAGTTTCCTAAGGCTAGTATAGTTTCGCTTCGCGAGAACCATACCTACGCCCAATGTTTCGTTTCACAAAACATTGTACCTCACGATAGTCGCACTATAATCTCAGTCCCAACACCAACAGTCGATTTAACCTCGATTGATCCATCGTGTAAATCGATGATGCGTTTGGCAATGGAAAGTCCGAGACCATTGCCTTCGGTTGCATGTGCGGAATCTCCC
>JAIOSU010000324.1 GCA_021107455.1 Clostridiales bacterium
AATCACAACAATATTTGTTAATAATGCGATTTATGGTATGACAGGTGGACAAATGGCTCCAACCACTTTGATCGGACAGCGTGCGACTACAGCGCCACTAGGTAGAACTGTGGAACATTCAGGAATGCCACTTAGAGTTTCTGAAATGTTAGCGACGATTGATGGTGCGGCTTTTGTTGAGCGTGTTTCTGTAGATTCACCTGCGAACATCAGAAAAGCGAAAAAAGCGATTAAGGAAGCTTTCCAGTGCCAAATCGATCGCAAAGGCTTCTCAATTGTTGAAGTGCTCTCAACTTGCCCGACCAACTGGGGTATTACGCCGATTGATTCACTTAAGTGGCTTCAAGACAACTTGATTCCTTACTATCCACTAGGAAACTTAAGAAGACCAGAGGGGGTAAAATAGATGTTGAACGAGAAGATTATTTGTGCGGGATTCGGTGGCCAAGGCGTTATGCTTATGGGTCAACTGATCTCTTATGCGGGTATGCTTGAAGGCAAAGAAGTATCTTGGCTTCCTTCTTACGGTCCGGAAATGCGTGGCGGAACTGCAAATTGCAGCGTCATGGTATCTGAACGACCAATAGGATCACCAGTTATCACAGATGATGCAACTACAGCGATCATCATGAATTTACCATCACTTGATAAGTTTGAAGTAGATATAAAAGATGGTGGAAATATCATTATCAATAGCTCGTTGATTGAAAGAAAAACAAAAAGAGATGACTTAAAAGCATATTATATTCCAGCAAATGATATAGCTGTAGAGCTTGGAAATCCAAGAGTTGCTAACATGATCATGCTTGGTGCATATTTGGAGCTTACTAAAGTCGTGGAAGTTGAATCGGTTATGACGGCTCTTAAGAAAATCTTCGGAGAGTCTAAAGCACATTTGATGAAAATCAATGAAGATGCCCTTGCAAAAGGCGCTCAGGCAGTGAAAGCTTAATAGATAATAAGACCCAAGAGATGTCAGCATGAACTGCTTGACCTTTTGGGTCTTTATTTTGTATACAATGTATGAGATAATTAGAACGAAATAAAAATTGGGAGTGTATATGAAAGATTTTTTGCAGGCTTTTGGATTGATATTTATAGCGGAGATGGGCGATAAGACGCAAATTATGGCGATGGCGTTTGCTACGAAATATAAAGTCAGAAGTATTTTGGCAGGCGTGATGATTGGCTCATTTCTAAATCATGGTATAGCTATATTGCTCGGTTCAATGCTCAATCGGGTTATTCCGATTGATGGTCTGCAGCTGGTTGCAGGTGTGCTTTTTGTCGCCTTTGGACTGATGTCACTCTCCATAGCCGAAGATGAGGAAAATAAAGGATTCGGGAAAAAATATGGCGCAATTATAACCGTTGCCATTGCCTTTTTTTTAGGGGAGCTTGGCGATAAGACGCAGTTGACGGCACTCACTCTTTCAACTCAATCGGCACTCCCTGTATTGACTCTTGCTGGCACAGTAACCGGTATGGTTGTGGTCAGTTCCTTTGGAATTTTTGTTGGTGCTAAACTGGGAGATCGAATTCCTGAACATATCATTAAGATTATGGCGTTCATGATTTTTATGATCTTTGGTCTAAGCAAAATTTTCATGTCTGAATATGTTCAAAGTATGGGTACTGTATTTGTGGTGCTGCTAACGGGTGTCATTATGGCTCTGACAGCATTCAGAGTTGTGATTTTTAGACGACAATTGAGTGAGGTGTCACTTTCTGCACTTCGCGTGACTGCAAGTGACCTCAAGGCATTTAGAAGCACTCTTAAAAATAATGTGGATTCTTTATGCAAAGAATGTGAAGTTTGTTCTGAAGAAGAATGTCTTGTAGGATATATGAAAAATCTATTGTCCGAAAAAGTAGATCCCAAAATGATTGATCAGGAATACATCGATAAGATGTTGAATAAGCATTTTGACGTTGTAAGAGCAAAAATGATCAAGGATATTTTGGATCAGTATTTTATGGACCATCCCGGAGAACGTGAAAACAATCTGGAACTTAAGAATATTGAATTGATTTTAAAGCAGATTATCGATAAAGACCATTCGTCTTTGTTTAACATTATAAAAAACAGCTAAGGAGCAAATTATGTCTAGAATGTTTGGAACTGATGGTGTCAGAGGCATCGCTAACAAAGAATTGACTATTGAACTCGCCATGGCGCTCGGCAAGTACGGCGCACATGTCATTACAAAGGGCAAGAAAAAAGCTAAAATAGTAGTTGGAAAAGACACCAGAATTTCTGGAGATATGCTTGAGAACGCACTGATTTCCGGAATTTTGTCCGCAGGCTGTGATGTGATTAAATTGGGGGTTGTCCCTACACCTGCTGTGGCAAAGCTTGTCAGAACCATGGGGGCTGACGCTGGTGTCATGATTTCCGCGTCACATAACCCTGTTGCATTCAATGGAATCAAGTTCTTTGACAGCAAAGGTTTGAAACTTCCTGATGAGGTTGAAGATGAAATTGAAAATAATATACTTGGCAAAAAAGAAATTGAACTACCGATTGGTAATGAACTTGGGCATGTCAAAGAGTATGAACATGCCAAAGCGGAATATATAGAATATGTGATAGGTACTTTAGAGGGCATCACGTTTGAGGGAATGAAAATTGCGATGGATTGTGCCAATGGTTCTGCATTTGAAGTGGCACCTATTGCCATGAATGATTTGAATGCCAAAGTATATTCCATTCATCATGAGCCTGATGGCACCAATATCAATGAAAATTGTGGTTCGACACACATGAATGATTTAAAGAAATTTGTAAGTGTAGTAAAAGCCGATGTCGGACTAGCATTCGATGGCGATGCAGACAGGTTGTTGGCTGTTGATGAGAATGGTGATTTTGTCGATGGAGACAAAATCATGGCAATCTGTGGTCATCATATGAATAAGAGAGGCTCACTTAAAGAAAACACAATAGTGACTACTGTAATGAGCAATCTGGGTTTTGATGTAGCAATCAAGGAAAATGCGATGAAAACGTTGAAGACCAAGGTGGGTGACCGATATGTGCTTGAAGAGATGCTTGAGAATGGTTATGTTCTCGGTGGAGAGCAATCAGGACATATCATTTTTCTGGAGCACAATACCACTGGCGATGGCCTTTTGACTGCTGTCCAGCTTCTAAAAGTCATGAAAGAAACTGGGAAACCGCTTTCTGAACTGGCTAAAATCATGACAGTATATCCACAAGTGCTCAAGAATGCGAAAGTCAGTAACGCAAAAAAATACCGCTTCATGGAAAACAAAGCGGTGGCTGATCGTATAGATGAAGTTGAAAAAGCATTTCATGGCAATGGCAGAGTACTGATCAGACCATCTGGAACGGAGCCTTTGGTGCGTGTTATGATTGAGGGCTCTGATCAGAGTGTGCTGGACAGGTATGCAGATGAACTGGTTGAATTGATCGAGAAAGAACTTCGCGATTAATCCATTCACCAATTTCACTAGCACAGGTTTCATAATCGGTTACAATGAATTCTGCTTTATGTTGATGGGAATCTATGCTTTTGTAATAGATTGGATCATAATGGTTTAAGAGCAGTTTTTGGGTTAGCGTCTCATAATCACCATCTTTGAAATGTTCTGTCAATTCGGCAAACAGTTCTTTAGTGATATATGGCTTTATTTTTCCGAGAGCGGCTTCAAATGAGTGCTGGAAATCTGGTGCGCTCACATAGTCTTCAATCAAACCACTAATTCTAAAATCAAGGGAGGCGGATACTTTAATGTAGATGCCTCCTTGCAATTTATCAAATATCGCATTAGGAACAAAGACATGACCGATCCGTTTGCTTTCGGATTCCACAAAGCAATAAAAACGATCTACCTTACCGAGTTGATCGAAGATTTCATTCTCAAAGCTTTGAACACTTTGTTTGCCTGAAGTACCAATCGCTCCGAGATGAGAACCTTTATGGTTGGCGGCACCTTCAAGGTCAAGGATGGGATGTCCAAGCTTTTTGAGTTCCATGAGTATATGTGTCTTGCCTACACCAGATAAACCGTTGACCACAATAAATGTGGGCAATTTTTCGGAATCTTGGAGAGCATTCAGGACTTCCTGGCGATAACTCTTGTAACCACCTTGCAACCAATAGACTGGCAGATCTATGCTTCTCATCAAAAGTGCGATTGAGCGGCTTCTGTAACCACCTCTTGCACAGTAGAAGACAATTTTTTTATCGGGATGCTCAGTCCTCAAATTTTCAACAGTTTCAAAAAACATCTGCAGTTTCGCAGAGCCATGCTG
>JAIOSU010000208.1 GCA_021107455.1 Clostridiales bacterium
AAACACTAAACACTTCAAAAAGTTACCGCCGTTTTCGCCGTACCAGCACCTGGTACGCCTCCTCTAAAAATCCCGCTGAAATAAACCTCGGGACATCAATCAAGTTTATTAATAAAAACTTCAGTAACTTCTTAATTTTGAGAAAAGGAATGCCGAAGGCATTCGGTACCTTTATTTCTATTGTCGAATGTCAGGGCAATGGACTTGTCAGGGCATGGAAAAATATATCATATTGCACATCAAATCATATTACTTTTACCATAGTTACATAAAGAACATAACGTTTGTAGGTTCTCTTCTATAGTTTCTCCACCTCTTGACCAAGGTATTATGTGATCAACATGTAACTCTACCATTGGATTCTTTGCAGGTGAAGCCCCACAGACACAACATTTGAAGTTATCCCTTTTCAGTATCTCGAAACGAAGTTTCATGCTTGGGTTTCTACTTGTTCTATGGTCATTTTGTCGTTTATCAATGTTGGTATCAGTGTCTTCATTAAAAAAATCATCCTTGGATGCTATTATTCGATCACCATTAATACACGTCCCTACTATGAACTCTCTCTGCCCTTTTGGTTTGTGATAAATATTACCATTATAAGGATAATTCGAACCTAAACATCTATACTTACCATGTCCCAGATACTCAAAAACAGTTGGCTTCTTTAATGTAATTCCATTGTTTACACGATTATAGCAATAATCAGAAGGATTAATAGATCCTTCTTTAGTTCCATATTTTTTCAAAAATATTGCATAAAGCTCTTTTAACGTAACAACATAGTCTGAACCATATTTAATTGATAACTCGTCAGCAATTTCTTTCATTTGATCATCTAAAGTCATATAAACCCTCCAAAACAACAAAAACCGACCAGGCGTCCAATCGGTTTCATTTCTATTGATTGTAATTAAGCTGCATTCAGGTTTGCTCAAAATCGACAATTTATTGATACCCATTATTGGATAAAATTATCATACAATACACCTAAAATTCATAAAGCATCCCATAAGCGCCCCTGCGAAGATGAACCAACGAATAATTCCAATGACCATGAAGATCAACTGAGCCTTGAAAAAATTAGTTTGCTCGGATTGGCTCCGCCTCCAAATGACCAAACAAATGGCAACACTAGGTTGACGAATGGGATCGTCAAAATCAACATTGTAATCAATCATTCCTGCATAGTCACAGGTTCTGGGTTATTATCATTTGAGTTTTGTCTATAATCATACTCTTCCAAAGATACTTCCCTTATTTTGTTGGGCTTTAGGATTTGATTGATTAAGGAATCCCGATGGCATTTAGTACAAATTCATCTGTTATCGTTAGCCTAGTCAATGGGCTGGTCAGGACTCCATTAAGAATGAGTTATTGCCGGAAATGCCGCTTAGTAACCTGGTACCATTTTCATGTGAGCACACATTTCATTGCATAAAACCATTGAAAACACTAACAAATTCATAATGTTTTCGCCGTTAGCGCCAGCGTTCAGATATACAATGTAGCATCATACATTACTACTGTAAATCTTTTTCAATCTTAATTTCTTGATTCATATTATATTTTTTATTCAAATAAATTTTATGTTTATTGAATTTTTCAAAGCTAAGATATCCATCATGTTGTAGTCTTGCAACAACCATTCCTGGAAGCACGTTATGCTCTTTTGCGAATAACAATATTGATTGATCATTAATCTTATATTTATCAAAATAACATAATGAGTCAAGTGATAGAAAAAAGTCGCGTGCAAAAAAATTAGCTTCTTCTTCAATTTTGTTTATAACATAACCATCTTCATTATTATATGATATTAATGTTTCATGATTATTAAAATGCATAACTAAATGGCCTATTTCATGCATAATTGCAAACCAAATGTGATCATGCGTTTTAAATCTTCCGCTTATATGGATTGCTGGTTTATTATTAACCAAAGTCAACGCACCTCTTACTTTACTGTTTTTCAGTGGCTCTACAAATGTTAAATATATACCATGAGAATTTAAAAATCTTCGACAGTTTTTAATTGAGCGTTCGATATTTTCATTCAATGCAATCTTTTTTAAAATATCTAATTCTCTGAGAAATGTTTTTTTTGAAAATTTCACTTCAGAAATTGATTCGTTTTGAAGCATCGCTTCTGAATCACAGATTTTTAGCCAAACAACAATTGATTCGAAATTGCCACCATCTTCCATGAAAGCAACCTTCAAATCAGAATAAGTAGGCACAAAATTATCAAAGCTACTAATTTTTAAAATTTTAAGCATTTCAATTGCTTGTTCGAATAATGTTAATTCTAATCCTTTAAAAACTTCATTGAAGCGATAAATCTTCGCTAACTCATTCAAGTCACACTGATTTAACTTGTTTTCTTCTTCAATACGAGCTATCTGTTCACGATATTTAGCCTCATAATTTAACCAATACGATGCTGGAACGTCTGTTAAAACCTTCTCTAATTTAAGAGCAAATTCTTCTGTTATTCTTGTGTTTCCGTTTAACAAGTTAGACACATGACGTTCGCTCGATCCAATTCTTTTACATAGTACTTTTTGACTAATTCCGTATTCTTCTAAATATTCTTTAATTATTCTACCTGTAGGAACGAGTATAAAATCACTCATCATTTCACATCCTTTTACTAATGGTAATCACAAAGTTCTAATATTATAATCTCTGTTATAGATGTTAGGTCATCTGCCAGAAATATTCCAACAGGTTGAAATACAATTCTTCGGTTCTTTGCGTAATCTACAGCCCAACGACCATCTAGATTACCTTTTAACTTATGTCTTCGAGGAGGTGGAGTGTTTGGAATTTCAGAAAGATTATTAGCAGCAGTTAATTCTGAAATCCTATTTTCAATCTTAATAGAATCTGAATTGTAATGTTTCTTCAATAATCTTCTATCGTTAAGAATCGTTTCAAGTTTTCCACTTGAGTATGATAAAATCATAATTTCTCCTTACATTTAAAGTTTATCACAATTGACCTATGGGGTCAATTACGATTGTCTGTAATTTGACTCATTTGTTTGATATAATGACTTTGGGAGGATGAAAACATGAAAACTATTAGTCAAGATAACAAACTTAATATAGATCGAATAAATTTTGAACTTGCACAAGATTTATACAATTTTTATAGTCCTTTCAAAACATCAAATGAGCTCAAAAACGAACTTAAAAAAAAATTGATAGAGTTAAATGACAGATCACCACGTAAATTTATGAACGAGTTTATTTTAAAGCATTATCCTAATGAAGCATCTATTAAGGCATCATTTGTTAATGAAGTTCTTTTTAGAACAAATAATCATGTATCAATTTTTGAGTTTCCATTAGGTACAAGTAGAGCGGATTTGTGCAAAATAAATGGTGAAAGCTCTGTCTTTGAGATAAAAACTGATTTAGATAACTTTACAAGACTAGACAGGCAACTTAGTGATTACTTTGAAGTGTTTGAAAACGTATATGTGATTTGCTCAGAATCTAAGGTCAATACAGTTTTGAAAATTGTCAACTCAAGTGTAGGAATATATGTATATAAAAGTAATAGAAAAGGCACATATTCATTTAAGAAATATAGAAAAGCTAAAAAATCTAACCAAATCTCTTTAAATAAACAACTTAGAATTTTAAAGAAGAGTGAACTTGCCGATTTAACTATGTTGCCTTCCCAATTATCACGTGACGAACTTGAGCAGAATGCTTGTATAAATTTCAACAATAATCAAGTTAATGAGTTTTTTAAGAAATCATTGAAAAATCGATATAAAAAGCAATGGGATAACTTAAAAGCAAACAACATTGAAATATTTGATTTGGATTATCAATGGTTTTATAAGAATCCAATTCCATCAGAACTAGTTTATTACTAAAGGTTTAGATGCAATTGATGAATATATCTAGTAATAGTGAAACCATGCCAAGAACTCCAAGAGCCATTATTAAAGCTATTCAAATAATCATATCCTAAGCATACATCATCAGGATCAAATTGATTTTTTTTATTAAGAACCTTTCTTTTTACTAAAGAATATCCTAGAGGACCAAGTGAAGAATCTGGGTTTTTTATCGAAAAGAACTTGTTCTTTTCAAAATCATATATGAGAGCAAGTGCACACCCAGTTCCGTTAGAACCATTTCCACTTGGTAATTTGTCTTTAAGACCACAATAATCGCCAAAACCATCAATACCAGATCTATCATTGAACTTTAGAGCAGAGTTATCAATTAAAACTGTATAATCTTCATTTTCGTAAGGTGGATTTTGTATATTGCGTTTTCTAGGTGAGTTAATTATGACTTTCTTGCATTTTAATGGAATATTTTCCAAATCTTGAATTTCATATTGAAGAGAATTGACAATTTCCTCTTCAATATCGTACATCAGAAAATCACTACTTCTTAGTAATGAAGATATTGTATCCTTATGAATATCAAACAAATCGATAGTGATTCTAATTGCAATATTTGTATAAGTATCTTGTAACATCTTAATTACGGTCGTTATTTTTGATGACTCAAAATCAAACCCCGTTTTTAAGGATATAACTGGAATCAAATTAGGATATTGTTTGAGACTAAGAAGTTTATCTATATATAATTTTTCATTTCTGCTCAACGTATATGCAAGTTGAACACTTTCAAACTTATATGGTTTATACTTATCATCATCAAATCTAAAATAATCTATGAATGCAAGTCGATTATCTAACTTCTCATTTATTATGTCAAACGTAATTATATTTTCTTCTGTCGGATCTAATCTTATTGGTGTCCTCTTTTTATTGCCTTTTTTCAATTCAGTTATTTTAACTCCTTCAGAATTTCTTGAATAATTTGGTGAATATATTTCATTTATTATTTCAATCATCGGAATTAGATTTGAATTAAAGTAATTATTAAGTCTAGCCAAAGCCCTCATTTCTTCCTTTTGATTCTTTAATATTGGTATATACATATCTCCTCCTCATGGATTATGAACATATGGTTAAAATGTTATATGTTCAAATTATTAATAATATTAATTATCATTGAAGTAACTGAATTTGTGAAATACAACCATCAAACACCAATGTCTAACATTGCATAGTAACAATAGTAAGACTTAAATTCACTGAGTATTGAAGCATTAGTATCTTAGAGAAGACTTCAGAGCACATCACTTCAATGCAATAAAAACCATTCTAACAGATAATCACATAACTTACGGAAAAGCATTTGCCCAATTATTTTCAAATCCATTATTTTTAAAACCTTTTGAAAAACTACCTTCGCATATAAAAAACTCAACAACTTTGTATCTGGCCATTCGAATACGTACCTTTTAATTCGCTTTCAATCTGCTATTCCACTTAATATATATAATGATATCATATTTAGTTTAATAAAGATGTCTGTTTGTTTTCATTCGTTCATAATTACTATGCAAATTATCGTTAAAAGGATTGTTCAGCTAATCTGAAAAAGCTTGTCTTCTTTTGGAAATAAAAGAGGCTACAACGGCAAAGTGTCAATGGCAGGATTTGCCATCATGAATTTGTCGTGTCGCTCCAAATATTTCAAATCGTGTTTAATAATATTATGCCCACACAAAAAGAGGTCTCTTTTATAAATGTACTAAAGAAATCGATTCTTCCCGTTTGTAGCTTTTCTCCCTTGTCATTAATGGCACCGAAGTCAATAATTTTTTCTTGATCCAATGTTACTTCTGTGTCGAAAAATATTATTCCACTCATATTGTATCTTCATTATATTAGTCTATTCACTTCTGTGAGAATATCATTTATGGTTGAAGGAATTACGATGGCATTCGGTACTAATGGTTTTGATCGTTGATCATTGAAATTGTGTTGTCAAAGCATTGTAAGGAGTAAGTTATTGCCACAACAACCGCTTGGTGCCAAATGTAACTTTTAATAATAATCACATCTCAATTCCTGTAGACATTGCTATTGCTGTGCTATTTTCATATTTGCCGCTAGTATCACTGGATCAGTACCTGGTACGTAGAATATCGTGGTATATAGGAATAGTTCAACCATTTTTTCATTTTCGGGATAGGCGGGAACAAGTCAAAGACTATAATGCTTATGGATATATATTAACCCTAATTTTTTTTCACTACATCAAATGTTAGTCATCGTCGTTGGGTAGATGCCATCCATGTTCACGATGTCTAGCTTTTGCGTTTGGATGCTTCTTTTTGTATTTTTCATTCATCCGTCTAACCATTTCTTCATCTATTTCTTGCATTTCTTTAGTTTTGTAGCCACTACCGTCTTTCAGCCATTCTAATCTTCTTTTTTCATACTCATCTGAAAGTTCTTCATCCGATGCCGTGTCAAGTAATATTTCGAACGCACTTTTGAAAAGATTACCAAACAGTCCCATAATGTTCTCCTCCATTCTATATTTTAATAATTTGTCTTTAAAAACGACTGGTGTTAGTTTTCAGAAAGCTTTGAATCTGTTTGCATAACAGGAATCGTATATGGCAGTTTTACGCCGCTTGGAACCAGGTACCATTTTCAACAATTTTCACATTT
The DNA here is from genome assembly GCA_021107455.1 of Clostridiales bacterium. Classification (GTDB taxonomy): domain Bacteria; phylum Bacillota; class Clostridia; order Peptostreptococcales; family Acidaminobacteraceae; genus Fusibacter_D. The sequence continues at coordinate 6,566 of JAIOSU010000208.1, forward strand.
TAATCCTTGTAGGCATTGCTTTTGCTATGCTTTATTCAAAGTTACCGCCGAAGCGGTTCTTGGTACGCTGATTTAATGAGTTATCACCGATACAGCCTGTGCAATAACTAGTACTTTTCATTTTGATCTATTGTGAATTTTTATAAATAGCGAGCATCATTGGAATTGATAATGCTGTCATAATTAGATTTTCAAAGCATAAACCGATCGCTACACCTAACCAAATATTTTTTACTAAAAAAACTCCGATAATACTAGCTACTATACTTGTGAAGATGCTTTTCAGCTGTCCCGTTGCCAATCCTCTTAATAAATCAATTATGATTACAAAGGCTGCTATGTATGTAATCAAATAGTTACCGCTATAAAAACCAACAATCCCAGCTATTGAAAAGAATACTGTTACAATTGCAATTATCATTTGTTACCCCCTTATGATTTATTATGTCGACTTTTTTAAATTATACCATTTCAAAATAAAACACCTTCTAAGTTTATAATAAATAAATGCATATTAGATTTTCAACACTCCTGAAACAGTTACCAATCCGGTAGTGACTTCGGTAATTTATAATCAATCCAAATAACCAAGATTTCTATATTTTTTGTATATTTCCCCTTCCATTTCTGAAACTTTTTCACTCACCATATTAACTTCGTAACCAAATAAATAGTATCCATTACTCCGATCTGAATCATAATCAAATTCAAAAGCAACAAAATAGGTAAATATTTCTACTTTTTCTGCAGTCCATCCATACTTCTTTTGTATATACTTATCAGCCTTGATCGAAATATTCACATTGTTTCCAACACTCTCTTTTGTGATTTCAATAGCTAATGTATTCATCGTATTTGGTCCGGCCATACCATCAATTTCTAATCTATTAATCATTTGATAATGAGCAATTACAGCAATTAACTCTCTAGGGTTACTTGAATCATAATTCTTTATTTTATAACCTCTACCCTTGAAGATATTCGCCAATCGATGTATATCTTTTCCTCTATAAGAACTGGATATAAATCTAGTCGCCTTAGAATAATCAATTGCTTTTATTAAAGTATCTATTTCTTGTTGACTTAATGTTAAACTTGAATCATTAACCACAGTTGGTACAGTTTTTAATTCAATAACTTTTGCGGTCTCAGGTACCTCTTGAACATTTGAACTTTCTTGTCCAAAATTATACATAATTGCAAAAATTAACACCAGTACTAAACTTGCAAATATCCATAAGATACCGTTTATCCCACCATCATAATCCGAATTCACTTCTTGTATGTCTTGCTCTTGTGTATCCTGCTCTTGTATATTTTCTTTCTCTTCTTCTTCTTCTTCTTCTGCTGCTTTTGATTGTTCATTTGAATCATATCTATCTGTCTGTTTGTATTTTGATTCAGTTGGCTCAGAATGCATTGAAAAATAATCATGAAAAGCCTTCCACATTTCATTTTCTGTTTGTTCGACTGCTCCATTGATTTGACTATATGCGATCAATCCCCTTAAAGCTTGAATACCACCGAAAAATATTGCCCCATATAATACATAATATTGACCTCCGTTTTGCATTGCATTAGTATAAGAAAAGTAACTCACGAAAATCCCACCAATTAACCAGGCTAAACCAATCATCATTGCCCTTGATGCCTTTTCTTTATATGGCATGACCTGTTTATGAATCATCAGAATATATTCTCTTATTATTTGTTCATTGACGCTCTTTGCCTCAAAAGCATTGTAATCATATTCAGTTTCATATTGAGAACCATCATAATTCAATTTTGAGTTCAGTGCTTCATTGTACTCACTTCTACTTTCAGGATTTACCAATACTGAATACGCTTCTGTGATTTCATGAAATTTTTCTATCAAATTTGGATTATTTCCATTTATGTCCGGATGGGTCTGTTTAGCCAATCTCCTAAAAGCACTTTTAATTTCAAACTCAGTTGCATCTTCTGAAACACCCAGTACATCATATAAATTTTTCATCCACCCATCACCCCTCCCCCAACTTAATCACCGGGAATATGATCCGAACCTCATCCTCTTTATCTTCCTGCTTCCAATAAACAATAGCGCTAATCCTCGCTTCAAGCAACTTATAGCCTTTCACTTGATATGCCATAAGCCTTTCCTTAAAACTCTTCGAAAACGCAATTACTTGAACATTATTACTTGAATAACATCCATGTTCTTTTAAACTAAGCTCATCGCCACTACGCAGTTCAGCGATAGACTCTTGAACACCACTCCTGTAAAAAAAGCTCAGGAAAATATCCTTATAACCCAGTTGAAGGATCAACACATTTTTCTTTTTTTGAGTCCAAGGCATTTCCAGAAATTCAATCTGATTAGATTCTAGCAAACCTGGCTCAGCACTCTCGAAATTAAACGATTGCAGAAGTTTCTTGTCATTATAGTGAATCTGGAGATGTTCTTTTGCTCGTGTCATTGCCACATAGAAAATATGTTTGGATTCCGTCTTTTGATCAGTAAATTTATCCAGTAATATGATCACAGTGTCAAACTCCTGCCCCTTTGATTTATGCATCGTTGAAACCTGAATAGTGGTCACATCTGTTTCCAAAAAATCTTCAAATCTGGACTCTTTTAAGAAAATAATAAAATCGGAAACATACAAATGTTTTCCGGCCGACAATTCAAAATCCTTCAGCATATGCTTCATCAGTGGCAACTGTTCACTTCTCCCATAACACTTAAACAAATCATTTTTCGCGTTTTTCCAAGTAGTCTCATCAATCGTATGCATACCTTCACCAATATTCAGCTGAGCAATAAAGTATCTGACCTCATCTAAATTTTCAAGACGCACCTCTTCTCGAGATTGAATCAACTTTGCTCTAAAACCCATATCGTTAAGGCGACCTGTCATCTGGAGTGCATCATCGTTATTAAAGGTCATGACGCAGATTGACCCCTTGGCACCATCGCGGGTTAATTTGTCGAGCACGCCATCAATCATTGTATCTGATGAGTGATAAACCCACTGAATTGTTCCGTTGCTCTTCTGTCTAGGAATGATCGGCATAGATTTCATCCTATTTGGAATACTTGTCACATACTGATTGGTCATCTCAACAAGATTAGCTTTGCTTCTATAATTGTCCACCAACTCATAAAACTTACTGTTATCGTTGCTCAGTATCCGCTTCATATAGATGGAACTAGAACCACGGAATTCATATATGTTTTGATCATCATCGCCAACAGCAATAATTCTCATGTCATCATTCTGTTTTGCCATCGCACGAATCAGCTCAAATTCGTGTTCATCCATGTCCTGAGCTTCATCGATCACCATGACGGTTTTTGTGATTCTTGATGGCTCAACCTCACCGTCTCTGATCATTCTGGCAGTATTGCTGATGATATCACGAGATTTCTCAATGTCACCAACTCGTCCCAATAAGTCAAAGCAAAATGAATGGAACGTCTTGATTTCGACATAATACGCAGCATTTCCAATGAGTTCTATTAAACGTCTTTTAAATTCTGTTGCTGCAGCCCTTGAAAAAGTGACCATCAATAACTGTTCATGTTTGACATCTTCCATCAATAAGAGTGCAGCTAACTTGTGCACTAAAATTCTCGTTTTTCCACTCCCTGGACCAGCTGCGACAACAATATATTGACTCTCGCGATCATTGACAATCGCCAGTTGAGCAGGACTCAGTTCTCCAAAGAGTTGCTTAAACTTAGCCGGTGTAATGTTGAGACTGATCTCATCTCCTTTGGATCCTCTAAAATACTTCCTCAAAAACGTCTGATAGTTCAGCGTGAAATAATCATCTACAAACGTCAAAGCAGCTTCATAATTCTCAATCATTTTCTTCGCATACTCACCTACTATATGGATCTGATGGACCTTTTGCTCATAGTAAGATTTCAGCCTTTTATAATCGTCGTTTTTATACTGGATACGGTTGTCGAGTTCCAATCGTTCGATCTGTAGTCTATTATAGAGCACCATAAAACCGCCCTCAATTTTGATGGCTCCAATTCTAGTGAGATAAAACAGAGTGTTTTCAACATCCTTCAGTGTAATCAGCTCTCCCAATAACCGATTTTCGTACTCGTAGCTTTCTTTCAGTTCCAGGATCGAAAATTCAACTACTTTACCCTCCATGTCACTTTCATATTTTTCGTAGAGATACTGAATGATAAAGTCGGCGATAATCATCCGTCTATTGAAATTTTGCTTCATCGTTTCCAGATCAGTTACGAAATGAATGCGAAAATGATTCTTCGAGTTTTTTCCAAATTCCTTATCGATGTCGCGATTGATTGCCCAGTAATTGAGTATCGTTATGATCAAATCCGTCGTCACTTTTTTCAAATCATTTTTCTCTGCATCTTCATTTAGTATTTTAATGTTATAAGTTCCGTCCTCCTGAATTTGGGCCATTAAAAACGATTCCAAATCTTTGTTCATCCGCAAGATGTTGGTTACCTTTTGTTTCGTTAATTCGTCAGTTATGAAAGCTGTTAGATCCTTACTATCAGATAACAGCCTTTCTTCTCTTAATAGCCCAATGATGCGAATGACATCCTCTTTTGAAATCCCCAATTGATCACTGATATAATCCACTCTGGATTCAGCACTTGATTCTGTTTGATGCTTTCTGCTTCTTGCCGAGATCAATTTGCCTATGATTCGCCTTGCAAGTTCTTTGTCCTTTTCATCAAAGCGAGATGAATTCATAATTCGCTCTGAAGCATCTGTCATACTATTGGCTAAAATGCTGTCGGCATACACACTAGGCATATTTTGCCCACGCTTAATATATCCTGCTTGTTCCAGGGCAGAAATAGCCGTCCTGACTCGCGTTTCGATATCCATAATACTGTCGTCCCAACCTGCTTTTCGAGCTATTTCAAGGGCGGATTGAGATACTTTATTTCGATGTTTCGTAATTTCCTTAATGGCTTTCCATATTTGACCAATATCCTGAATGCTCAACTTGGTTTGATTGAGCAATGTAAAATGCGCGTTCAAATCGTCATCATCAAAGAGGACAAAACAATCCGCTTCAATATGTTCATCACGACCGGCCCTTCCTGCCTCTTGCACATAATTTTCAAGAGAATTAGATATCTGAAAATGTACCACCAATCCAACATCGGACTTATCCACTCCCATTCCAAAAGCGGATGTTGCCACCATGACATCGACTTCACCTCTTGTAAACAAATCCTGATTCTGGCTCTTCTCTTTGTTATCCATTTTTCCATGATAACATTTAGCGCGATAACCATCCGTTGCCAATCGATCTGCCAGTGAATAAGCCAATTTTGTCTTAGAGACGTAAACAATTGTAGGACACTGTTTTTCTATAATCAAATTTCTGAGTATGTCATATTTATCTTGGTCTTTACATTGAATGACTTTATAGGTTAGATTTTTTCTTGCTGCACTCGCTGAGTACAGATCCAGATCCAAATCCAAATTTTCTTTAAAGTAATTCTTGATATCAGACACAACATTTTGCTTAGCAGTTGCTGTGAAGCATGAAACTGGAATCATTGTCTGCAAACTCTTCATCTCTACAAGCTTCTTCATGAACTCGGCAATATAGAGATAATCTACTCTAAAATCTTGCCCCCAGACTGAAAAACAGTGAGCCTCATCAATAACAAACCTTTCAATGCGACGTCCCATCAGCAGATGTTCGATTGATCTGGATCTTAAGGATTCCGGTGAGAGATAAAGAATCTTTGCACTACCGCTTTCCACACGTTCAAATGCTTTTGAGCGTTCAATCGGATCGAGAAGACCATTTATGGTCACAGCATCGGTAATGCCCTTGCGCTCCAGATTGTCCACCTGATCTTTCATCAAGGACTGAAGTGGTGAAATGATCACAGTTAGACCTTTTGTCATTCGTCCTGCCATCAATGCAGGAATCTGAAATGTAATGGATTTTCCACCACCTGTTGGAAAAACTGCAAGTAGCGATTTTTGATTCAGTGCTGCAGATACTGCCTTCTCTTGTAGATTTTCGCCATCAAAGGTCCGATAAGAGGGGTATCCAAAAAAGTCTTGTAGCCCCTTTACGGGATCAAAATTCGAGTTACAATACTCACACCCAGTCATACAAGGATTATTTCTTAGACTGGTCAACACATTTTCAACTTCTGGATATGAATGAAGCACCCATTTTGGTGTCACTGATGAGTCGTCATCCGCATTGAGTATAGCCAGACAGTAAGCCAATTCTACAGGCTGGTTCTTGATCAATTCCCCTATAGGCGCATGATCACATATCACATTTTTATAATAGGAACGTATTAATCCCTCCAGAGAATGATCATCAATTGGCGAGTCCGACTTTCTTGCATTGAATAGACCCATAAACGGCTTTTTCTGACCATCCATGTACTGAAAGAATCCTCTAAATGATTCATGATCCCATAGTAGTCCTTTATAAATTGTTTTCAATGCTTCATCCAGTTTCAAATAGGTCGTACACTCGTCGTAGAACAAATCTTTGGCTTGAATGGCATCGATCAGTGGATTGTTCAGTTGATCGGTAAAAAGCTTGTCATCTTTGATCAACCGGTGATACGGCTTCTTTGGAAATAAAAGAGGCGACAACGACAACGTGTCAATGGCAGGGATTGCCTTCACAGATTTGTCGTGTCGCTCCAAAAATTTCAAGTCGTGTTTAATAATATTATGCCCACACAAAAAAGAGGTCTCTTTTATAAATGTACTAAAGAGATCGACTCTTCCTGTATGTAGCTTTTCGCCTTTGTCATTGATGGCACCAAAGTCAATAATCTTTTCTTGATCCACCGTTACTTCTGTGTCGAAAAATATTATTCCACTCATATTGTGTCCTTATTATAATGGTCTGTTCACCTCTGTGAGAATTTCCTTTATGGTTGAAGGAATGTCGATGGCATTCTTTCCTAATTTGGCTGTAAACGTTGGTCATGGCGATGGGGGTGTCAGGAGTTTGTGAATAGTGTGTTATTGTTGGTACAGGGCATGCTTCTAGTTCAACCCTCTCCATTGAAGCCTACAAAAGTTTAATACACTTTATCGTTTTATAAAGGTATTGCGATAATCATAATTGTGGTTTCTGGTACTTCAAATTTTGATTCAACATGAATTATTGTTACTTAAGTAAAACTTTTTGATTATAACACAAGTAATATCAATTAATCGAACACCCCCATTTGCTTGCAATATCTTCTAACATTTCTATTGGATAAAGCCTCGCCCATTCATGCTTTAGTAAGATTTTCTTATTTGTCAATCTTTCAAGAATAATAATTATCTCTGGTTGAGAATAAAAAACCCCACTATCTTGTTGCTGTACACTTTGCACTAAGTTATCATAGTGAACGATGTAAAATTCTTCTAATTTCTCTATAATATTTTCATTTACATATAATTGATTTAATATATTGATAAAAATATTCGTCATTTCACGATCATATTCTTTATTAGAAATGGATAGAAACTTACTTTCGATCCATTTAAGAACTGTTACAGCATGGCTGTCCGGTAAATCTTTTATAGAATCCTTGATTTTCTGAAATTGAGTATCTGCTATCTCAAATAAAGCACTTAATGCATTTATTTGACGCAGGACACTTATAGGAATACTTTTATCTGACTTATAAGATAGTGCATGAGACATCATCGACCAATTATGTTGACAAAATGTCCGAATCTGCAGTTCACAAACTTTATTCATTAGATTATCAAAAATATCATAATGGATTGATTGATATCCAAATTCATATTCAGACATTGTTGTTGCTTTATCATCTCTTGTAATAATTCTATTCCCAAAATATTGACATATAATATTATCTAATGACTGTAAATCCTCTGGAAACTGAATTATCACTCTTGCCCCGACTTTATCATTTATTGATTCATATTCCTTTCCCTTCCTATATATCTTTTTTATCAAGCTATCAGTCTCTTTAGTTCGAAATGATATCTCCCCATAGATTCCTAATTTCATTAATAAATTTTTGATTTCTAATACTAATGATTCACCATATTGCTTATATTCTGGCTCTTCTTTTTGCCATAAATGCCTAATTTCAATTTCATTCATATTCATTTTGTCTTCACCTTTTTCAATGAATCTGTTATCAACATTTTTAATTTCCCACCTTCAGCCTCTTGATAAGTTAACTGTTGATCACTTATATTAATTGGTGTCACAACTAAAATTCCACTGTCAAAGATAAACTGCTGTTTGCTTAATTTATTGCTGATTAAAGCTATGTCTTTAACAAACGATGTACATGGAACACTTTTTCTGTTCATAAATTCTAAGAAATCATCTGCTATTTGATAATCCAAACTATTTTCAGCAAAAGTCTGAACATTAATGGCATTTGTATTGTTTGATAGCGCAGACAACATGTGAGTGAGTAGCATTGCTTTTTTCTCTGGGGGCATTTCTGAATTATTAATAAATTCCTGTGTCGCATCAAAGAATCTCTTTGTTACAACTGAAGGATCATCAATAAGTTTACACTGTAAAAAATCACCTAAAAAATACATAGCAACTTCTTTTCCAATGTTCATTCCCATTTGTTGATCACTCAAAATCCCTTTCGTTTTATTTCCATCTTTATAAAATAAAGCGATTTTGAACAATTTAGTTTTTTTTGTCAGCATCAAATTTTCAATATGTTCCATATTGAATCTTATATGCCCATCAGAAGTATTCTCTTTACTAATCTGTACACCTTCTTCTCGTTCTACCTTTAGAATTGCAATAACTTTCTCATGTTCTAGTCGACAAAAAACAAATAGCATTAACCCTCCTGGATTTTTTGCAGTTTGCATTTTATGTAATTGTTTAGCGATTTCTTGTGAAGCAGTTATTTCTCTAGTATCATCATTAAAATATGCTTCAAGTTGTGTTGGAACTAGACCATCCACATCACTGTATTCAATATCAAACGAATTCGATGACCCTACACTTGTACTTAATTTGTCTTTGAAGAAACTTCTTAAGCTTTCAGAAAATGGGGTTTCAATA
>JAIOSU010000261.1 GCA_021107455.1 Clostridiales bacterium
CCTTCTTGGATTCAAATTGAATTTTGAAGCAATCTTGGGTCTTGGATGGACCCTGATTTTATGGATCATCGCGTATATGGGCTTTGTATTTTTAACGGTTTATATATTGAACCGATATTTACCAGTCGGATCAAAACTGGCCGCACTCATTGGAGTGGGATCGAGTGTGTGCGGTGCTGCAGCTGTAATTGCTCTTGCTCCGACTATTGAGGCAGATGAGGAGGACTCCGTCATTGCCGTTTCAATCGTCAGTTTTCTAGGAGCAGTTGGAGTAATTGTGTATGCACTTGTTGCAAGCATAGTGTCCATATCGGATGTAAGGTTTGGTGTATGGTCTGGAATGACACTTCATGGAGTGGCACATGCTCTTGCAGGTGCGTTCTCTAGAGGGACTTTATCCGGCGAAATCGGTACTTTTGTCAAAATGACACGCGTACTGATGTTGGTTCCAGTGTCTCTTGCACTCAGTTTGGCCTTCAGCAAACATGTCAATACCACTAAAAGAGCCAAAGTACCAAATTATGTTTGGTTGTTCATCTTGATGGGGATTTTGAACGCAACAGGTATTGTTCCAGAACTTGGAGTACAGGTGGCTAAGGAACTAAGCAATGTGTTTATCCTCATGGCTATGACGGCAATGGGACTTGGAGTCAATTTTAAAGATATCAAAGGCAAAGGTGTAAGAGCGATCTTATTTGGAAGCATACTTTTCACAATAACCAGTTCAGTCGCATTTTTGTTGATTTCAAAAGGGTTGATGGTATGAGCTATTACAAGTACAGTCAATATTTAAGAAATATATATGGAGAAAAAGTATATAAAATACCTGTCAATCTACCTGGTACATGTCCAAACCGGGACGGCACCATAGGGACCGGCGGGTGTGTTTTTTGTGGTTCTGTCGGAGCGGGATTTGAATCACAATCCAATAGACTTTCTGTAAGGACGCAACTAGAGAACAATATTGCCCACATTGGGCCAAGATATAAAGCCAAAAAGTATATCGCCTATTTTCAGAACTATACTGGAACATATCTACCGATTGAGTTGTTTAGGCAGGCAATCAGAGAGGCACGGCTGGAAAATGTCGTTGGCATCACCATCTCCACTAGACCGGACTGGATTCCGAGGCCATATCTTGAATTCTTAGCAGAAGTACAACGGGAAGGTATAGCAATTGAAATCGAACTGGGACTGCAATCTATCAACATCAACACACTCATGACCATAAATCGTGGCCACGGGGTGGCTGAATTCGTAGGTGCGGTGATGACTATCAAAGAATATGGATTTACGATTTGTACACATCTTATCGGGAATTTGCCTTGGGATACCGAGCATGATTTTTATGAGGCAGGGAGATTGTTATCGGTACTTGGCGTCGACAGTGTCAAAATTCATTCGTTATACATTTTAGAAAACACAGAATTGGGTAAATGGTATAATGAAGACCACTTTGATGTATTACCTTCAGACGCCTATATTGACCGGGTCATTCATTTTCTCAGGATCATCCGACCGGACATGTCGGTACAACGACTTTTCGCAAGGGCACCGAAAGGCGAGACGCTCTTTTGCAACTGGGGTATGAGTTGGCGCAAACTTCAAAATATATTGGAAGCACGTATGAAAGAGAATGGATATCACCAGGGGGACTTATATTCACATACCGGAGGTAATTTATGAAGGTCATCAGAGAGTGGAAGACAATGCTAATACCCTATGAGCAGGCTGTTGAGGAGTTAAAGGTCAAATTCAAGGCGATTCGCAACCAGTATAGGGAACTCAATGAGTATTCGCCTATAGAATTTGTCACAGGTCGCGTCAAGAAAATTTCAAGTATCATAGAAAAAGCGGAGAGAAGAAATATTGCTCTTGAAAATATAGAGGAAGAAATGGAGGACATCGCAGGCCTCAGGCTCATGTGTCAGTTTATTGATGACATCTACGAGGTAGTCAATTTGATCTATGAAAGAAGCGGAAAAGATTTTACTGTCCTATATGAAAAAGATTACATCAAAAGTCCTAAGGAAAGTGGCTATAAAAGTTACCATATCATCATCAAATATCCTGTACAAACCGCACTAGGCACAAAAGAGATACTGGTTGAATTTCAAATTAGGACACTTGCGATGAACTTCTGGGCCATCATAGAACATTCACTCAGTTACAAATACAAAACACAAATGCCTGATGAAATCAGGGAACGTCTCAAGAATTCAGCACTTGCAGCGACTAGACTCGATGAGGAAATGACAGAGATCAGCAAGGAAGTCAGAAATGCACAGTTGATGTTCGAAGAGAGATCCAATACTGTACGCGATATCATCACGAACATTCAACTTTTGTTCTCACAAGGCAAGGAAACCGAGGCTATGGATTTTCAAAAGCGATTTGACAGCATAAAAAATGAGGACAATATGTTTGAGTTTGAACTTTTACTAAGCGAAATCAAACATGAGTTGCCACGATTCAACCTCTTTGAAAAAGGTAATCTCATATGAAACCTTTTGAAAATGGTCTTTATCTGAAAAGGTTGAGGCAAGCTGTCGATCAGTTTAAGCTGATTGAACGGGGCGACCGTATTTTGGTTGGAGTCTCAGGGGGAAAGGACAGCACACTTCTATTTCACGGGCTTACTGAAATGAGTAAACTAAGGGATTATGATTTCTCCGTATCGGGATTGACTGTCAATCATGGGATGCTTGGAAATCTAGAAGAGTATGTTGGTTATTGTGATACAAATGGATTGGATCTTATGGTCCACCATGAGGATTATGCGAAAAACTTATCCCATGACAATACACATTCTCCATGCTATACCTGTTCCAGACTTCGAAAAGGCATCGTCAAGCGCATCGCCATCGATAAGGGCTACAACAAAATCGCTTATGGTCATACCAAGGACGATGTTGTAGAAACATTCTTAATGAACATCATCAAACATGGTAAGCTTGCAGGAATTCCAGCGATTTCAAAAGATGCCTTGAGTGATCTCATATTGATTCGGCCACTGGTATTGATCGATGAGAAGACGATTATCAAAGCTGTTGATCTGCTTGGCTTTCCACTTATGAAAGACATGTGCCAGTTTGCCAAAGGTCGTGTCAGACATAATGCGGAAACCTTGATAGACCAAATTGAATTGACACATCCTGAATTTTCGGATAAAGTGATACAAGCGTTACAAAATGTAGACACAAATAGATTGATATAGTAAGTGGTGAATGATGGCTTTATATGTAATCGGCGATTTGCATCTCAGCTTTGGAACCAATAAACCCATGGATATTTTCGGGGAAGTCTGGGTGGATCATTATGAAAAAATCAAAATGGACTGGACCAGTAGAGTAACTGAGAACGATACTGTCATTTTACCTGGAGACAGCTCTTGGGCAATGACTTTTGAAGGTGCGAAAGAGGATCTCAAATGGATTGATGACTTGCCGGGTCACAAAATTCTCTTCAAAGGCAATCATGACTACTGGTGGGTTTCAAGAGCCAAAATGGCTGGAAGCTATTCAGGTATCGAGTTTGTCCATAATGATTTTGCAGTTTATGAAGATATGGCAATTTGCGGTACCAGAGGGTGGTTATGCCCTAATGAGGTCATATTTACTGAGAATGATGACAAAGTATATAAACGAGAAGCCTTGCGTCTTGAGAATTCAATAGTGATGGCGAAAAAAGCGGGGTATGAAAAAATTGTCGGGGTTTTACATTTCCCTCCGACCAATGACAAAAAAGAACCCTCCAGATTCACCGAAATCTTTGAAAAATACGGTGTAAAAGAAGTGGTTTATGGACATATCCATTCAAAACAAAACTACAAATATGGTATAAACGGTTTATATGGTGGTGTGAATTATCATTTGACGTCATGTGATTATTTGGATTTCAAATTGTTTGAATGGTTTTAGAAAGGTGTAGGATTTGAAGGGAAAAGATATTGGGGTTTTAGTTTCAAAACGACTCGCTTTGATCGATCAGCTTGAAAAGGGGAAGTTGACCAAAGAGTCGTTCATCAACGAGAATTATCGTATGCTCGAAACTTACGGCAAGGTGTCGTTTGATATTGGCAGTGTTGATGAAGGTGTACTCAAGTACCATTATTTCAACACCATGGCAAAGAAGCTGATGCTTGAGGCGGATGCGATTGAGTATCGTGAACCCTCAAGGTATTTTCAACTCAAGAACCAGGCATATGATTATTATGTGAAAAAAGATCGCATTACTCTTAAATTACTGGATTTGGTGGATTGTAGAGCAGTTAGCGCCTACTATATCAATATGAATTCCAGACAGCTTGAAGGTGCGATCTATGAAATTGATTTCATCGATTACGACCGTGTTATATTGCATTCGAAAGATCGTAAAATATTGCACAAACTGAGATCATCAGGTTGTTTTTTAGAGGAAAAGCTTGAATCCAAAGTCAAAGCTTACGTCAACACTAAAGTTTATTGATGAAAAGGAGGTACGGACATGATTGAAATGAATCAAATTAAGACAGGGATGACCAATAC
>JAIOSU010000083.1 GCA_021107455.1 Clostridiales bacterium
ACGCGATGCAAAACGGTTCTGACCTGACTCAGGAAGAACTTGAGGCAAAAGGTGCGAATTTCAGTTTGATTCACGTGGACTTTATGGTGGGTGGACCTGAAATGGAAATCACTGCTTTTGAAAAAGATGGCAGTGTGGTCAAACTATTTGAAAGTGGTAATTGGGTTTTTTGAAAAAAGATAAGAGCGCTGATCACTACGTGATTCGCGCTCTTACCTTTTCCATCCAGCCCCCACATAAAGCTTTTAGTTTCGCATGATTATTCAGTCCAATAGGATGGGACTTGTCATATTCCTTGTAGAAGTATTTAGGATACTTGGTTTGGTGAACATATATGGCATCACTGATCAGGAATTGCATACTCCGCTTTAAAAGTGCAGTGACTTGTGCTTTTAGCCAGGTGCTTTCACAAGGCATAAGTTTTAACGTGAAGTGAGACAAATCAATCAGTTTTTTTGTGTTATACGCGAACAAATCCGAATTTTCAATACTTGAGAATAAGGTTTTGTGATGGTTTTTTTCGTCTTCAGTGGTGTCTTGAAGATCATCTGCAAGTTGTAATACAATTCCGTAACCACATAGGAAGTCAATCCACTTTGAATTCAATTCACCTAGAACTAGGAAGCCATCGGCTATCACAGATGCAGCACCTTTATGGAAAGTGATGTGAATCATCTCTGAGGTCTCCACTTCTTCATATTGTTGCCGCAAGCTTTCAAATTGAGCGTGATGTATTTCCAGTATGCTTTCATAAACTCTTGGGTATATCGTCCTGTCATACTGAGATTCAATCAGTTCAACCATTCGGTAGATATCATGTTCTTCCTGTAATTCAGGTTCTATCTTTTCTCCTTTCAGACGTTTTTCCAGTCGCTCCACAAATTGAATCTTTTGAACTTTTGAGATATTTTTGTGATCCATGATGTTGTCTGTGAGAGGGTATAGCATGCTATAGGCAAACATGGAATCCGTCAGTTCTACAGGTTTTTCTGCGATGACCTGGATCAGGTTCATGATCCATACATTGCGAAGCGCCTGAAATATATTGTCATCCGACATCTCTGGCCAGCCTGATTTGACTCTGTTCACGAATTCTTCAGTTGAAAGGACGTAACTGCCTTGAATGGATGAGTTAAACTCACTTGCATTGACGCCCAGCCACAAGTTCAATAGTTTAATCAGATTATCGTCAATAGAAAGTTGATTTATTTCAATTTTGGATTTGGTATTAAGGTTTTTGAACAACTTGTTGATCTTATGCCTAAGCCTGATATAAAGATTCAACTTACTCTGAAAGGGTATTTTATTATAGTATGGTGTTTCTGGTACCTTGTCGTTCCATAGTTGTTTATAGTATTCAATTTCTTTTATGTATACACTTGATTTCATATGGCCCCCGATATAATATTGCTGATACCATAATCTCATAAAAATGTTGGAATTTGATTAAAATAGCATAAATAAATGGAACTTTTCGGATTTTTTTCCGTCTAATAGGTATGGACATAAGTGAATGCTTGAAAGGAGAATAACGTTATGAAAAAAAGAAAATTTATATTAGGATCTTTTATGGTTCTTTTAGTTGGAGCAATTGTATTTACAGGATGCACAAAAAAAGTCGTGGTTGATGAGCCAATTATCGAAGAGGACCCTATCGTTGAGGAAGAGCCGATTGTTGATGAAAATCCAGGCAATGGGATAACAGTCAATGATATTGAATTTGAAGTTTTAGAGTTTGATGCTTTGATTGAAGAGGTCCAAATGGAAGTTGATCAATTGAAACTCGAAAGAGGATATAATTATTGGGAAAACGATGGAGGTTATGTTCTATTTATTGGGTCTGGACTTAAAGCTACCGGAGGATATGGAATCGAAGTACTATCGATTGAAGACAATGAAGGGAAAACAATAGTAGCAGTAAATGAAACTTCTCCTGATCCCGATGATATGGTCACACAAGTTATTGAGTATCCATTTGTGTTAATTCAATTCGAAGGGACAACCGATGATTTTATAATTACAAATCAAGATGGCGAAGCGTTCGAAAGAAATGAAGTTGATTTCAGTGCTCAAGAAACGGTTGAAGGGGTCTATGTAGGTCAAATCGATAATAACAGTATCGAAGTGACCGTTGGTGACACATTTATGGTATTCAGAAATTCCATTATGGGAGAACTCATTGCTGGAATCAACAATGGAGATAAAGTTGAAATCACTTACGAGTTGACAGAAGACGGACAGTATCAGTTGATGAGACTTGAACCGCTCGAATAATTATCTTTTTACACTTGTTAAAGTCTGAATAGGGCAAATTCCACACCATGTCCTAGGTTTGAAAAGAAGGCCAAGAATCAATCCGATTATGGTCGAAGTAAACATTATGGAGTACAATCGATAGCTTGCATGAATCAAATAAGCAGGTAGATCTAAACTCAGAATTTGAGGCAATTCAAAAGGCATCGGAAAAGCCATCAAGAATCTGACGTAAAGCATGGGTTCAAGCCTACCAAGGTAGACCATCAAAGTAGACATACCAGCAAAAAAGAGATTGATACAAAAAAGTCTGAGCACCAGTTGTTTTGTTTTTTCTGAAAACAAACCTTCTGGTGCTTTTTTATTAAGTGAAAAGCGACTGAGAAATCGTATGAAAAAATATGCTCTGGGGCAATAGGGTTGACTACACCACGGTTTCTTGCCTGTACGAATAGCCATTATGAATGGAGTCACCATACATATTAATCCCAACCATGAAAAAACGATGTGAACTAGGCCTAAAGTGAAGAATAAAATCGTTCCCATAAAAAGCCAATTGTAATTTGTAGTTTGTCTGAACATAATATATCCTTTCACCCCCATCGCAGGGGGGCGTAAGAGCATTATATCAGAAATTATTTTTTGATGCCACTGGTTTTTGTGTATTCAAAATATTTGGAATCTTCCTTGATCATATGTTCATAAACGACTTCTTGAATAAGAATCATGGCAATGCTCATGACGTCTTCAGGACTAATATTTTCTTTGTTGAACAGTTTTTCAATTCTATCGAGCAGATTCTTATGCATTTCTGCATGTGAAATTTGATCTACAACAGGATAATCAGTATCTTTAAGGATAAGTTCCTCATCTTCAAAATGCTTGCGGATAAAGCCGACAAAAGCCAATATGGCATGATTTTGCGCCTCGTCTGATTGTAGTTTCATTCCGCTTGAAATCAATGAGTTTGCAAGGTTGAAGAGTTCTTTATGTTGTTCGTCAATGATTACGTTCCCGGAACTGAAGTTGTGATGCCAAGTCAACTGAATAAGCGGGTCAATGACCGGCTCGTTAGGATTATATCCGCCAACTTGATTTCTACCGTGCTCTTTTGCATAATAGAGTGCACGGTCAGTACGTTCGAACCAATCGTAGTAACTTTCATTGATATGACGCTGCGAAACTCCAAAACTGGCTGTTGTCGTTTTGACTATAGGATGAGTGTAATCATTAAGCATCAATCGAATTTTTTCGGCAACTTGATAAGCGCCATGCAAATCTGTTTCGGGTAGGAGAATCGAAAATTCCTCTCCTCCCCATCTTGCCAGAATATCTGAAGCGCGAATGCATTTTCCAGCCATTGTGGTCACTTCTGAAAGAATCTCATCTCCTACGATGTGTCCATATTGATCATTGATCATTTTAAAGTGGTCCAGATCAAATATGACTAAGGAGAGGTCGTTTCCATGCCTATTGGACCGTTCAACTTCTATTTTTGCCATTTCATCAAAATGTCGTCTATTATAGAGGCTTGTCAAAGGATCAGTGGTCGCAAGATTGATCAGCTCACTTTCATATTCTTTCTTGAGTTGGATGTTGAGCAATATCCCTTCATACTCATAACCGTTATCTTTACTGACTTTGGTCAAATGGAGCTCAGCCCAAAAATGCCTATAATCCGCTTTCCTGAGCTCGGTCTCAAATACATATAGTGTCAGATTTTCATGTATTGTCTTAATAAACACCTCGTAATCATTACTGCTGGTGAAAAGCTCTTCAAGAGTGGATCCATACCTGTCTATAAAAGCGTCATTGCTATCGAGTCCAAATTGGTCAAGGAAGTATTTGTTTCCGAATAGAAAATCTCCGTTTTTGTCCAGTAAGAACAATCCTACGGGAACCGAACGGACAAGTCTATCTGTCAGATGGTTGATGGAGTTGGCAATCGTGCCGAACTCATCATTTCTATCTAGGCCATATATTTTGGTCTCATAATTGGAATCATTTTGATCCAGACTGCTGACGAGCAGAGTGAATGGTTTTACAAACAATTTTCGGACACTGTAGCTGATGATGGCACCAACCGTCATTATAATCAACAAAATGAAAAAGGTTACAAATAGGAATCTGTTGGGGTTAAAAAAAACACCTGATTCCATAAAAGAGACAACATGCCAATTGGTGCTCATTATCGGAGCGAGTACGGCATATGCATAGGGTGAGCTTTTTAGTTTGATGACAGTGACCTCGCTCGGATTGTCAAGATAATCCTGTACTTGTTCATGAAATGATTCGAAAGCCACATATTTTCGCAATGTTCGGTCATTTTTATTGATTTTATTTATGACATCCGAATCTATTTGGATGATTCCCTTGTCATCGATAATAATTGAACTGATGCCAACTTCATGATGATCTAAAATAATTTCTTCAATCAAATCATCAAGATTGACCCCAGTTCCAATAATTCCAAGAATTTCTCCTTTGTCCACAACTTTTACATTGATCCAAACGAAAGTCTGATCAGTATATTGATTGTAGTTGATGCTGAGCAGGTAGGGTTTATCTGACTCAAGTGCTTCACTGTACCAATTTTTATCTTCACTGGTCACTTCAATGGACTCGGAGGGTTTGAAATTGAAAAGTGTGGTTTCCGAGTTCAGATAATACATATTGCCAGAGCCTGAGATGGCAACAAAAGAGTTACCACTTCCAAATGAGTTGTTGAAATTCATAAGTTCATTGTAAGCATTATACTTCGCTGAAGAATTTGATTCCTCACTCATCCAGTCGAGGATGACCTCAGTGGTGGATGCTTTAAGAGCAAGTGCGGTCTCACGGTTTAATTTCGATTCTATATGGCCAATCAGTTCGCTTGAATAAAGTGATGAATACTGTTTGGATAAATCGGTGGTGATCTTACTCAGTTCATAAGTCATGATCAAGGAAGTGGATGCTATGGCAAGAATCATCATGACAATGAGTATTGTTTTGAATTGCTTGAATACACTTTTATGATCTGACATGATTCCACCTCCCTCATACAATATTATTTTATCTTTACCCATTATTATGGGGATAGAACACTTATCAAGAATAGCATCAGATGTAAAAGTTTTCAACTCTTAAATTTAGGTATATAATAATAATAAAAGGAGGCATGATTATGACAGGGTTTATTGTTTTTGGGGTATTTCTAGTATTGATAGGTTTGTTTTTAGTGGTCAATTATAATGGATTCATCAAATTAAGGAACACGGTGGAAGAAGCTTTTTCAACAATGGATGTGTATCTGAAAAAAAGATACGATTTGATTCCCAACTTGATTGAAACGGTTAAGGGATATGCCAAACACGAGAGTGAGACGTTTCAACACGTGATTGAAGCCAGAAATAAAGCGATGAACGCACAGTCCATCGAAGAACGTCAAAATTCTGAAAATGCACTTACTGGAACACTCAAGTCCTTATTCGCACTCAGCGAGGGATATCCGGAGCTCAAAGCTGATCGTCAGTTTCTTGATCTACAAAACCAATTGCAAAAAGTAGAGGAAGATATCGCACAATCTAGAAAATACTATAATGCGGTAGTGAAATCCATGAATACAAAAGTGGAATCTTTCCCGTCAAATTTGGTTGCTGCAGTTTTCGGGTTCAAGAAAAGCGATTTTTTCACAGTTCAAGAAGTGGAGAGGGAAAATGTACGAGTCTCTTTTTAGAGGAAGAGCATCAAGAACTATATTTCTTATAGTGTCAACGTTCACATTAGTTTTATTGTTGGCATCATGTCCATCTTATGCAAATTACGATCTTGAAATTACCCAAATGAAAGTCAATATCGTGGTCAATGAGGACAATACATACAATATTGAAGAGACGATTGATGTGAGTTTCAACAGATCTGACATGCATGGTATTTTCAGGGCAATTCCAAATGAGACCTATTTTGGAAAGCGAGTAAAAATAAGCAGCATCAGTGTTCCTAACCATAAATCGGAGACTGAGTATGACGGTGGATTCTTAAATCTCAAGATTGGCGATCCAGATATTTATGCAAGGTCTAGTGAGAAGTATGTCATCAGGTACAAGTATGAAATCGGAGATGATCGAAACACCGAGATGGATGAACTTTATTTCAATATTGTCGGTGCTCAGTGGGAAATACCGATTCATAAAACGGTTTTTACCATTGTAATGCCAAAAAGTTTTAACGAAGATAAGCTCAATTTTACTTCAGGTTATACCGGCTCCAGTGATGGATCGAAAGTCACATATGATATTACTGGAAATATAATTTCAGGTGAAGTGAATGAAACGCTCATTCCGGGACAGGCTCTTACCGTTGCCTTGCCACTTGATGAGGGTTATTTCAGTGAGGTTAAACCGGACCTTCAATTGCTTTCAAAATTCTCAAAAACATTTTACGCCCTTTTCCCTATATTATTTTTGGCAGCGATAGGGCTATGGATGAAGTTTGGAAAGGATGATCCCATATATCCTACGGTTGAATTTTATCCTCCCAAAGATCTTACCCCTTCAGAAATTGGCTATATTTTTGATGGGAAGATTGATCCATATGACTTGACATCAATGTTGGTGTATTGGGCGAACCTTGGTTATATTAAGATCATTGAGGAAGTCGAGGAAGTAGGTCTGATTTTCAAGAAAAACAAATCCAATATGAAATTGCAAAAGTTAAGAAACCTGCCTGATGAAGCCAAACCGTTTGAAAAAATTTACTTTAACGGTCTATTCGATACGTATGCAGTTGATGATGTGGTTGAGATTGATGATTTGAAGGATAGCTTCTATGTGACCTTAGCTCAAGTATCAAAAAAACTGCTTGCGTCATTTAAGAGTAGAGGCATTTTTTCTAAGGAAGGTAACCTGGCGTGGTTTGGCATGATTGTGATTGGGATCATGATTCTGATGATGGTCTTTATAGGAATTATCTCGATATTCAGTCCATATGCCTTCTGGTCTAATCTGATATTCTCATTTATTGGTAGTGTTCTGATCGGTATTATTGTGGCTTCTTCCGCATACTTGTTTACACTTGTTAAAACAAGATTGCCCAAAGATCGGATTGGAGTAGTTTTGGGAGCACTAAGCATGGTAGTGATCGCCGGCATCTTAACAGCCGGATTGCTATATATTTTAGAGGTCGGCTGGATTTATTGGGTAGGGGTTATTCTTGCTTTTCTTGTGCTGCAATTATCTCCATACGCACAGAAAAGAACTCAAAAGGGCAATGAGTGGCTCGCACATTTGATTGGGCTGAAATCATTTATTGAAAATGCTGAAAAAGATCGAATATTGACATTGATTGAAGAGGACCCGAATTATTTTTATAGTGTGCTTCCATATGCCATGGTGCTCGGAGTAACCGACAAATGGGCGGAAAATTTTGAAAGCATCACTATGAATAGTCCTGATTGGTACGCTTCGAACAGTCAAACACGTGCGTTTTCAGCAGTTTATTTTGCATCGAATTTGAATTCAAAAACAGCGGCAATTGGTAGCACTATGGTGTCCACACCATCACAATCCGGAGGAGGCAGCTTTGGCGGCGGTAGCTCAGGTGGCGGTTCCGGTGGTGGCGGTGGCGGTGGATGGTAATTACTTTAGAGATTGGAGGATTTAAGATGTGGGGAGATTTTAAGAAATTCATTTTAAAAGGCAATGTTGTTGATTTGGCTGTTGCTGTCATCATCGGGGGAGCATTTGGTAAAATTGTAAGTTCGTTCGTTAATGATGTATTGATGCCGGTGCTCAGTATATTGATTGGAAAAGTGGATTTCAAGACCTTGAAATGGGTGATTGAAGAAGCTCAGGGTGAAACCCCTGAACTCGCTGTGTATTATGGATTGTTCATCCAAAACATTGTTGATTTTGTAATCATCGCATTTGTAATTTTCCTGATGATCAGAATGATTCAAAAAAGCAAGAAGAAGCAAGAGGAAGCACCTGCGGCTCCTGCTGCTCCAGCAGAGGATATCGTGTTGTTGACTGAGATCAGAGACTTACTGAAGACCAAATAGGATATTAAAGCCAAGTTACTATGTTTTGTGAAACGAAACATAGGGCGTAGGTATGGTTCTCGCGGAGCTAAACTATACTAGCCACTTGTGTCTATGTTCTACTTAGTACGGTTGGAAACTTAACTAAGCGAAAGCCAAGAGTGCAAGAGCACACTTGGCTTTATGTCAGTCTTTTTTTAGTTTTGCACCCACTGCCAAAATGGATGTTTGTGCCAAAACAAGTGTGGAGTCGATCATATTGTATTTCATAATGACGTCTTTCAAGATGATCGGAAGTTCAGTACATCCCAATATCCATGCATCGAGATTTTGAGTGTCAAGGTAGTCATAAACTTCTTGCTTCAAAATTTCCATTTGATCTGTTTTGCCGTTTTTCAGTGCATAGATGAGTTGCATCAATTGTTGCTTGATATGATCTGGTGGAACAATAAGGTTAAAGCCAGATCGAATAGCACTGGCCTCATAAATTTTGGAATCATAAGTCCCGCTTGTGGCGAGTAATCCGATCCGCTCAGTGGAAGAGCATATAGAAAGTGCATGCTTTATGGTCTCATCGATCATATTGATAAATTCAAGTTTAGTATTTGCACTTAGTGTGTCATAAAAATAATGTGCTGTATTGCAAGGCATAGCTATGACTTCCGCTCCAGAGTCTTCAAGCCTCTTAAGACTCTTGACCAGAAATTCTGTAGGATCATTCACGCCTGTCTTGATGAAAGCGGATCTATCTGGAATGCCCGGGTCGGAGTCGATAATGGTATGAATGTGTTCAAATTCCTGTTTGGCATCGGTCATCATAACAAGTTTCATATAAAAATCGGCAGTGGCTAGTGGTCCCATACCGCCAATAATTCCTAAAGTTTTCATAAATAGTCTCCGTTCTTTTTTAAATTAATTACTGTTTTGTCACTATGCCATATCTGAAAACAGTATTTGCTTTATGTCCTGATATGGTGTGGTCGATTTTATGTCGGTCGATAGATAAATGAGGTGTACGAGTGACGTTGCAACCACTTGCTATATGAGGCCAAAAGATATTGATGCCTTTGAATAGATTTGCGAGAGTTTTATCATCAGGCAGAACATGATCGATGTAAATGAACTGGCCATGGGGTTTAAGAACACGCATGATCTCACTTAGGGCTTTTTCCATGTCCGTTACAGAGCATAAGACCAATGTTTCTATAACTGTGTCAAAAGAAGCGTCAGGAAAGGGCAGTTCTTCAGCTTGTCCTTTGACAAATATGATGTTTTCCTCAGCACACTTGGCGTTGGTTTTCCTAAACTCCAAATCCAGTGCTGTAATGGAATCAATTTGATCACAATTTAGATACTGGAGGTTCACGCCTGTTCCAAAACCAATCTCAAGGACTTTCCCTGAAGCAGTCGGCATTATGGATTTTCGAATATCTGTCAGCCACCTTTTCTCGAGGGGAGCCATGAATAAATCATAGAAAGTAGTCATTTGGTCCTCCTAAATATTAACGTTAGTTAATTATATCTCAAAATGGAAGAATAAAAAAGGAGCCGAAGCTCCTTTATTTTTATGCTTTGAATTTTTGCATTTCCCCTGATAACTTCAGAATATCCACATTCAGTGTTTCTATGGCTTGTCCGATCTCAGTTACACGAGATAGTTGTTCTTCGGTGGATGCGTTGATTTCCTCTGTTGAAGCGGCTGATTCCTGACTGATCGCGGCCATGGATTCCAGCGACTCGATCAATTCATTTTTCATGTTTTCCATCTTGCCTGTTTCTTCAATGAAGTCATTCATTATTCTTTCCACTTTTATGACACTATCATCAATGTTGTCAAATACGATGACCGTTTCATTCAGATTCGCTTTGGCTGCATCCACCGATGTCTGGGTTTCAATGACAGTTTTATTGGTTCCTGCCACGACATTTACGATTCCAGCAATGATCTTACTGATTTCTTCGGCACTATGTGAGGACTGTTCAGCCAGTTTTCGGATTTCATCGGCGACAACTGCGAATCCACGACCTGCTTCGCCAGCACGAGCAGCCTCAATTGAAGCATTTAGGGCAAGCAGGTTGGTTTGATCTGAAATACCTTTGATTGTACTGACAATATTCTCGATAGACTGTGAGCTCTTGCTGAGTTCACTGACATTGTCAGCAACATGGTTTGTATTGTCGACAGTAGTTTGGAAAACCGTTTGGAGATTCTTGATTTTTTCTCGACCTTTACGGTTGGACTCTACCATGGTATCAGAGTAATTCTTTGCATCGTGAAGTCTGGATGAAATTTGATTGATACTGTTTCCGAGTTCCTGGCCTGCGAAAAGTCGTTCGTTGACGCTTGAAGCAGTTTCAGTCGCACCATGAGCAATTTCCTCAACAGCTCTGGTAACTTCGTTGCTTGAGGCAGTCAATCCTTCGACATTGGCATTGATTCTTTCTGAGGATTGGGCTACTGATTCAATACTGATGGTAGTCTCTTTGATCAAATGTCTAACATTTTGTGTCATCATTTCAAAATAATTAGAGAGAGTTCCGATTTCATCTTTGGATTTGTAATTCACAATAGCGGTGAAATCACCTTGACCGACTTTTTCCATACCGTCTTGGATGGTCTTGATCGGTTTTGAGACCCATTTGCCAATAACCCATTGAATGACGAGAACAAGCAATACTATGGAAATCAAAAGTACGATCCCATTGTTGATCAGTGACCTGGTGATAATGGCCTGAATTTCTGAACGAGGATAAGTCACTGCAATAATCATATCTTTATAGGATTTTGATAGTGCAAAGAAAGATTTGTTTCCTATGTCTTCAGTTTTCAAAGTATTGGTGTGACCAACGATATCTTGGACCCAAGAGACTTCAGAAGCAGGTAGACCTATTAATGTCTGATCTTTATGATGGGTGATGATCCCGTTTTTATCTACAATCAAAGCAAATCCACCATCGCCTATCACCAATTGATCTATGGTCTTTTGAACTTCGAGGTTATCTAGGAGTTCCTGAATGGCTCTTGGTTCGATTCCAATTTGTACAACACCCGGTTCATCGATTCTCGATACACCGATATACTGGAAAAGCACATTATCCGTACCTCTGTACTCAGGCTCTTGAGCCAGTGAGGCGCCTTTGACACCAATGAGGTCGACAAAAGGCTTCGTTTGTGCGGATGTGTTGAAGTCAAATCCGTAAAAGTCTTTGACGTTACCATATAAAAGAACGCCTTTGCCATCAGTGACATGTATTTCATCTATGCCAAGCACACTTGATAACTGTGCCATTCTGGTGGGTTGTAGGTAGTTGTCATTATCTGCAATCATCTGAGCAATGGCTTTTGCCACTGAGATACTTTTTTCATTGAGTGCGTTTTTGGTGATTTCCACCACTTCCTCTGCCGATTCGATTTCGTGGGCAAGATTGAAAATCTGATCAGTCAGTTGCAATTCGACCACTTTTTCAATGGAACTGTTGGATGAGAATATATTGAATATGCCCTGGGCTGCGATTGCTACGATTATAATGATGCTTGTGATTAATACAATTCTTCCTTTTAACTTCATGGTGACCTCCTATTTAAAGTAAACTATAGAGCTATAATACCCCATAAATCAAAAAAAATAAACATTTTATTTTTACAATCAATTGCCACATCTATTCCTATTAAGGGATTTTAATATTTGTCACTATTGTATCTTGCCAAATTCGAGGGTCTTTCATTTGAATTAATGTGAATTGCATGACTATAATCGTGATAAGAGATGTCCGGATTTCTGAAGACCTAGGCCAAGGTCAAAAAACGAAGAATTGAATGAGGGGGATAAAATGGAAAATGTAGTCGGAAAAAATTCTAGAGGTGGCGTACAAAAATTTGGTCGTTTCCTGAGCGGTATGGTAATGCCTAATATTGGAGCGTTCATTGCTTGGGGAATCATCACAGCACTTTTCATACCTACAGGTTGGACACCAAATGAGAATTTGGCATCATTAGTTGGTCCGATGATCATATATTTACTACCAATTCTGATTGGTTATACAGGTGGTAAACTCATCGGTGGTGTCAGAGGTGGTGTTGTTGGTGCAGTCGCAACAATGGGTGTAGTTGTCGGTGTAGACATACCAATGTTTATTGGAGCAATGATTATGGGACCACTTGGTGGATTCGTCATCAAGAAATTCGACGAGGCTGTTGATGGTAAAGTACCAGCTGGTTTTGAGATGCTTGTGGCAAACTTTTCTTCAGGTATACTTGCAATGTTACTTGCACTCCTGGCTTTCCTTGGAATTGGACCAGTTGTAGTAGCACTAAATAATGTACTTAAGACAGGTGTTGAGGCTATCGTAAATGCTAACCTATTGCCTTTCACTTCATTATTTATTGAACCTGGTAAAATCTTATTCTTAAACAATGCAATGAATCATGGTATTTTAGGACCACTTGGCATTCAAGAAGCTGCTGATACTGGAAAATCAATATTCTTCTTACTCGAAGCAAATCCAGGTCCAGGTCTTGGAATACTCCTTGCATACTGGGTGTTTGCAAAAGGAATGGTTAAGCAATCCGCACCTGGCGCAGTGATTATTCACTTCCTTGGTGGAATACATGAAATCTATTTCCCATATGTACTTATGAATCCTATACTCGTTCTTGCCGTAATAGCCGGTGGTATGAGTGGTGTATTGACATTCACGATTCTTGGAGCAGGACTTATTGCAACACCATCTCCTGGAAGCATTTTCGCACTAATGGCAATGTCACCTAAAGGTGGATTACTTCCAGTGCTGGCGGGTATTGTTGTATCCACAGCAGTATCGTTCGTAGTTGCCGCATACTTTGTCAAAAAGAGAAGTGCTGATGACAATAGCCTTGAAACAGCAAAAGCGTCTGTACAATCCATGAAGGCTGCCGCTAAAGGACAAAACAGCAAAATCGTGAAAAAAATTGTCGTATCTTGTGATGCTGGCATGGGTTCTTCAGCAATGGGAGCTACCACACTGAGAAAAAAATTGAAGCAAGCAGGGCTTGATATTGAAGTTCTGAACACTTCACTTGAAGATATTCCTTCTGATGCGGATATCGTGATCACCCATGTGAATCTCGCTGAACGCGCCAGTGAAAAATGTGGAGAAGCTGAACTCATTACGATTGATCAATTTGTAGGCAATCCGATTTATGACAGTTTGGTTGAACGATTGAAGAAATAGCCCCCTGCCTGAGACAGCAAAGTTCATTACGAGCTTTGCTGTCTCGCTATTTAACCCTTTAATCACAAATGGCACTATTCAATAATGTCACAACGCAGTAAGTTCTTTGGAAAAACCCTTAATAAAAGGTTATAATTATTGAAAGGGAATTAATCAGAAAATTCTATTAATAATTTTTGTCGCTATTACATTTGTGGGGGTTATTGTGGATTGTTCAAAGAGGGTCATAGGGATAATCGAAGTGTTGATCAACAGTAGAGAATATGTTGCAGTCTCTGAAATTGCTGACAAACTTGGTATCAGCAAAAGAACTGTATTCAGAGAGATGGACGAAGTTGAGCGTGTAGTGCATTCCATTGGCATGGAAATCATCAAAAAAACAAGGCTCGGAGTCAAGCTTAATGCTACGGCAGAGCAAATCAATGCATTCAAAGCGGTTTCTGAATCCTGCAATGACATGGGATATAACCAAGAAACCAGACAAAGTCAGATTATCAGTGAACTGCTTAAGAGCAAGGAACCCAAGAAATTTTATCACTTTTCAAAAATGCTTGATGTTTCTGAGGCGACTATCTCGTATGATATGGACAAAGTGGAACCTTGGTTTGCAGTGCGTGGTATAGAACTTGTAAGAAAACCGGGGTTCGGGGTTTATCTTGAGGGAACGGAAAAACAACTCAGAAAGGCAATTGTCGATTTTCTATACCAAAATTATGAACATCAAGACTTGTTGACACTCTTTAGCTCAGGACTCACCCAAGTATCAATGATGGATGATGTTCTTGACAAAGGGATTTTGGTAAAGGTAAATGGCATCCTAGCCAGTTATAAATCTCCATTTTCGAAAAAGTTGACAGAAAACGCATTCATGGGATTGACAATTCATTTGGTTATTGCTGTCCAGCGTGTGTTACGAGGTGAAGAAATCCACATGAAAGAGGAGACGCTTTCCAGCCTCATGAGAGATGCTCATTTTGAAATCGCGAGGGAAATTGGAGAGTCAATTGAGGTAGTTTTTGATATTAGGTTCCCCAGTGATGAACTAGGTTATATCACTATGCACCTCAAAGGGTCGAAACTCACGACAGGTAGCATAGTAGACCAAGACGAGCT
>JAIOSU010000198.1 GCA_021107455.1 Clostridiales bacterium
ATCAAGAGACGAAATAATCCGCGTTACCACTCTTATTGAAAAAGAAAACTTTTTCCACTCGATATCTATAACGGAGACGACCGTTCAATCAGCTCTGGGGCCAATCAAAATCTCATGGGTTCTATTCATTGACATGTGTTACCGGACTCTCACCATCACCGACTCGCTAAAAAGGAACATATCGACTACTTGCCCACTCATTGATTTACTATGAATTTGAAGTTAATTTTAGCATAACAAAGCTGTATTTTCAACTGTTTATGTAAAGTTTTTATGAATTTATAAGATTTGGTGCCTTTTTTGTGTCGAGTCCGTTATAATACTATATATCACACTCATTTTAAAGGAGCTACAGATGGCAAATTTGAATTATTACAAAGCAAAGATCAAAGCATTCTCATTAACCGAGTGGTTGATTGGCATCAACGTCTTCATGTTCTTGTTGACGCAGTTAGTGACCATGACAACCGGTAACGGACTTGTCCGTTTGGGTGCTAAAGTCAACATACTGATCAGTCTGGGAGAATACTGGAGATTACTCACCTCCATGTTTTTACACGCCGATATCATGCATCTTGTTTTCAATATGCTTGCACTTTTCATACTTGGCAGGGATATAGAGCGTTTCTTTGGAAAGAAGAAATTCCTTGTTATCTATTTCATTTCCGGTTTAATCGGTTCGGCACTCAGTTATTTGATCGTGCCAAATGTTTCCGTCGGTGCTTCAGGCGCAATTTTCGGTCTGATGGGAGCAAATCTTTTTCTCTACAAAATTAATCCAACGGTCTACAAGCGCATATACGGTTCAGATTTTTTGATTCTAATCGGTGTCAATCTAGTGATTGGATTTATTAGACCCAATATAGATATGGCAGGTCATATCGGCGGCTTGATTGGTGGCTTCATAACTGCATTTGCGGTGGGTCTTAATTTTGAGAAGGCATTTGTTCCAAAACGGATCGCATTTCAACTGATTTCTGCAATCATTTTAATCGTGCCGATTTTCATAGGTTCAATACGAATGACCTCAACTCCTGAAACATATGCCAGTGGAGCTTATTATCACTACACAATAGACAACATTTCAACTGCAAACCGATATATTGATAAAGGCATACGAAAGTTTCCAAATGATCCGGATCTAAATTCGATCAAAACCATCATCAATCAATAGAAATTATTAGACTGATTCAAGTTCTTCAACCAATAAATCATAGTGTTGATTTTTCACATTGACCATGAATTGTTTGGAAGAGATGATTTCAGTCTTATCTTTTTTTTGTCGAATCTGGTTTTGCCTTCTAGCCCTTTCCAGATCAATCTTCTCCAGTTCATGTTGTCCAATTCTTATGAATCGAATGAAATCTCCAGGCCGTGCTTGTGCAAGAACCGGTAAATCGGTTGAAACCACGGTTCCAATTTTAGTGTATCCACCAGTTGTCTGTCGATCGGCCATCATGATTATAGGCTGACCATCTCCAGGAATTTGAATCGCACCAAATGGAATTGCATCAGACAAGATGTCAGGTGATTCTATATGCTCTACCGCTTGTCCTTTAAGTCGGAGTCCCATACGATTACTGGTCGTGGTCATCTCGTATTCACAGTTGAAAAAAGTATCTATTCCTATAGAAGTGAATGCATCTTCTTGAGGTCCGAGAAGCACCCTCACCTCTTTGACTTTGGATGTCAATTGCTTGAAGTAAGGATCTACATAAGTTGTCAAATTTCTTTTGACGGCACCTTTTGTCCAAATTGCGCTCAAAACATCTCCACGCTTCAATGCTCTACCGGATAGTCCACCAATCTTTGCCTTTTCATCCGTCGAGTATGAATTGAGAAACTTATCAATTCCGCTCCAGGTTCCCTGTATGGCCATGTAATTTCGGATGCCTGACTGGCATGATTTCAGTTCTACTTGATCCCCTCTATTGAGGAGATAACTTTCCCATAACCTTGCTTGAACAGAATTGATTTTCATTTCTGTTATTGCTCCAGTCACACATATAACAACAGGCTTATGGACCAAAGCTTTGAATGACCCTCCGAGAATTTCCAGTGCAGGCGTTCCTGAGAGGTTGCCTACGATAGAATTGGCATAATCATATGCAAAAACATCCATCACACCAGATTGTGAAACCCCATAGTCAAGTCCACCATATCTACCATGGTCTTGTATGGAACACTGTATTCCAGGATTTATGATCTCAATTTTAGCAAGCATATGTGCGCCCTCCAGCCAGTAAAATTCTTTCAAATTCAATCGAGTCAATGGGTACAAATCTCACAGTTTGTCCGGAAGACAGTAAAAAAGGACATTGATCTAATGGGTCAAATAACTTCAGCGGTGTTCTACCGATCAGATTCCAACCGCCGGGAGAATCAATCGGATATATTCCCGTCTGCTTATCCGCTATACCGACAGAACCTGCCTTTATTTTCATTCGTGGCGACTTGAGTCTAGGAGTTGCAATGGACGGATCCATTCCGCCAAAGTATGGAAAACCAGGTGAAAATCCCAACATATATATCCTATAATCTGTTCCACAGTGTCTATTTACAACTTCTTCACGAGTGATTCCACAGTGAGTGGCTACACGATCAAGATCTTCTCCATCGTATAGAATAGGGATAATTAATAAATTGCTGTCTAAAGACTGATTCGGAAGGACGGTATCACACTGGTCCGAGATAATCTCCACAAGTTTCTCACGAGAAATCTCTAGAGCATCGTAATAAACTGAGATAGTGTGAAAAGTGGATGTCACAGCATCAACTCCTTGAAGTTCCATTTGAATCAATCTGTTCTTTATAGCATTCACTTTTTTATTGATAAATTCATCTATTTTCTCTTCGAAATAGATGCAAATCATTCGATCACCCAACCATTTGATAGAATAGTTCATAAGCTCACCTTATCAACTGTCACTAAAAGCACGACTCAAAGCCTCAGCAAGCAAAATGGCGTTTTCACCATCTCCGTGAAGACAAATGGTATCTGCTTTCAAGTTGATCCAATTGTTGTTTATGGTTTTGATACGACCACTCTTCCTCAGTTCCATCATCCTCTCAACAGCTTCAGAAACAGATTCTATGAGTGCTCCAGGAAGTTTCCTGTCCACTAATGAGCCATCTTCCTCATATGCACGATCAGCAAATGCCTCGGCATAAAAGCAAAGTCCGTAATCCAAACAAGCTTTTTCCATTTGGCTTCCTGGCAAACCAAACATAACAAGTCCAGAGTCAATGCTTAATATCGCTTTAACGACAATCTTTGAGGCATCATAATCCTTTGCAAGATCATTATAAAGCGCTCCATGAGGTTTTACGTGTACAAGTTTCACATCCAGTGATTTACACATTCCAAGCATTGCTCCGACCTGATAAACCACAAGATTATGTAGTTCATCATGACTCATAGGAATAGAACGTCTGCCAAATCCTTTCAGATCAGGATAACCAGGATGGGCACCAACATTGATATTGAATTTTTTACAAAGCGCAACAGTATTGTACATGGTGTCGGGATCGCCCGCATGAAAACCACAGGCGATATTTGCAGAAGTAATATATGGCATCAGTGCTTCATCATTACCAATACCATAAATTCCAAACTGTTCTCCAATATCCGCATTAAGATCGAGTTTCTTTTCCATATCCCCTCCTATTTGAGTTCGATGACCGTCGCACCGTTACCGCCTTCATTATAAGCGGCATATTCAAAAGATTTGACATGTGGATGCCTCTTAAAGTGTTCATGAAGCCCTTTTCTTAAGACACCAGTCCCTTTTCCATGAATGATTCTTACATGTGACAAACTTGAAAGCGCAGCATCGTCGAGATATTTATCAATCACAGTTATCGCCTCTTCAATATTTTCACCTCTGACATCGATTTCAGGACTGATGGTTAAACTACTGGATCTGACTTCTTTGATTTTTTGATAGGTTCTTTCATCAGCTTTCTTTTTTGAAAGCGGCATCAACTGTTTGATATTAACGTTCATTTTCATAAGACCAACTTGAACGGTAAGTTCACCTTTATCATTTGGTAAAGTGAGAACCGAACCATCTTGGTTGATGCTAAGTACCCGCACGGAGTCTCCTATCAAAACAGATTCAGGCGCAAATTCACTCACCACATCAGCTTTTATGACGGAATCGGTAACTTGATCCAGCCCTGTTTGCAATCGCCTGCGCATTTCTTCTATTTCACGATTTCTGTTCTTTTCATCTGATTTTTTGATGTCTCTCATGGATTTTACAATATCGTCGACTTCATCTTTCGCACTTTTCAGAAGTGTCTTCGCTTCATCCTTGGCTTTTTTCATCATTTCATCGCGTTGATTGACCCATTTGGTTTCTTTTTCCGCCAGTATTTTTTTCAGTTTTTCGACTTCTAGACGAATCCGGATTGCCTCATCTCTTTCGGCATCCGCCAATTTTCTGCTTTTTTCAATACTCGCAATGATATCCTCGAACTCAATGTTATCCTGATGAACATATTCCTTGGCATGCTCAATCAAGTCTCCACTCAGCCCCAATTTCCTCGAAATCTCAAAAGCGTTGGATTTGCCGGGTATACCTATTAATAGTTTATAAGTCGGACTAAGTGTTTCCACATTGAACTCCACACTTGCATTTTCTATGCCTTCGTTTGCAATGGCATATGTTTTGAGTTCGGAATAATGTGTGGTCGCCATGGTTCTTATGTGTTTCTTCCTGAGTTCATCCAAAATCGACATAGCAAGTGCGGCGCCTTCTGTAGGATCGGTTCCTGCACCGAGCTCGTCAAACAGAACCAAAGAATCAGGAGTGACATCTCTTAAAATGGCCACAATATTGGTCATATGTGATGAAAATGTACTCAAACTTTGCTCTATACTCTGTTCATCACCAATGTCCGCAAAAACCTGATCAAATACAGCAATCTGGGTTCCATAGTCCGCAGGTACGTGCAGTCCGGCTTGAGCCATTAAAGTCAGTAGACCAACAGTTTTCAGCGTCACCGTTTTTCCACCGGTATTCGGTCCAGTGATCAATAGAGTAGTGAAATGTTCACCTAGCCATATGTTCGAAGGGACAACTTCGTTTTTGGGAAGCAGTGGGTGTCTGCCATTTTTAATTCTGAAACATTTGTTGGTGGACAGCTCTGGCTCCACCGCTTTCATTTCAAGAGCCAATTTTCCTTTTGCAAATATATAGTCCAGTTTGGTCAATGAGGTCAAATTGATTGCAATCAAGTCTGCAACATCAGCCACTTCACCTGTAAGCATTCTCAATATACGCTCAATTTCCTTTTGCTCGCTGATTTTAAGTTCACGAAGTTCGTTGTTGAGTTCCACGACAGCCATCGGTTCAATATAGAAAGTGCTGCCTTTGGCGGATTGGTCATGGACAAGTCCTTTGATTTGATTTTTGTGTTCACTTTTCACAGGGATTACAAAGCGGTCTTGCCTTATGGTAATCAAAGTATCTTGAAGGTACTTTTGATACACTGGAGAAGTGATCATTGAGTCCAATTTATTTCTGATCGCCTGATTCTTACTGTCAATGGTCTTACGTATTTTTCTGAGTTCTGGAGATGCATTGTCTGAAACTTCAGTCTCAGACAGAATACATACTTCAATGTGTTTTTCAAGATCAGTCAAAACCGAAATCTGATTGGCATAAGATGCCAGTATCGGATATTTGATGGTGTTGGCTTCATTTCCGACAATATACTTTTTAAGTACTCGGGCAGTTCTGAGACTGTCACCAATTTCAATTAATTGCTTAGGCGTCAGACATCCCCCGATTTTCGACATTTTAAGTGCGGAACCTTGGTCATATATCGGACCAATCGGTGGATTGCTATGCTGGATAATCATATTGACTGCTTCAGTGGTCTCATCTATGGAAGCCTTCACTTCACTGAGTTCACTAGATGGAATCAACTCTTTGCAAAGCGCTTTTCCCGAAGCTGAGGTCGCTCTTGATTCCAACATATCGATCACTTTATTAAATTCTAGGACTTTTAATGTTTTGTTTTTCATACTTCCCCCAAATTATTCTACACCTTTACCGGTGATATGAAAATTGTCATTAAACTGTGGCATTTTTTTTACAAGATTATTGAAGTCACCTGATGTGGCTATTGTAGTAAGGATTTCCTTTTCTTCCACTGGATTCAGACGATCAAATTCCATTTTGAAGACTCTTATTCCGAGTGTTCGAAGTCTAAGCATATTGCTTAACCAATTATGTGTTTTGCCAAATAGAATCTCCACTCTACAATATTCCGCATCACACCTGATAGGAAAGTGCATTCCCTTTTCATCTATGAGATCATAATCCCTTGATTTACAAAGATTACAACCCGATTTACCAGTAAGTGTTCCACCAACTGGACAATATTCGGAAACCATTGCCGGCATGTTGCCATAAATGTAATAGCCTAAATTCGACCTTTTCTTAAATGAACCCAGTTCCTGCACACTGAGTTCCGTGGACAATATCACTGATTCCGCCCCATTAGAAATAAATGTGTCATATGAATCCACATTAAAGCAGTTCATGGTCTCACCGGCAATCCACTTGACTCTTGAAAATCGTTTCAAATAAACCATGTGCCCAATATGTGAGAGCACAATTCTTGGAAGAACTCTCTGCAAGGCACATTCGTTTTGATATCTTTCTATGAAATCTTCATGATTTTCAGCTCTACCAATCCTAGGAAGTACTGGAATCACTCTTTTATCTATCATCTGACTCATGTGATCTTCGTACGCTTTGAGATCATGCATGAACCAAATGGCATCAAAATCTTTTTCTTTGTGCTCCACTTGATATGAATCTTCAATGCATTCATTCAGGTAATCTTCAGAATAAAAATGCAAATGGAGTTCAATTTTGCCTTCATTCCCATTGGATTCCGGCTTGATCAAATCACAAGTTTTACCTGAACGCTCAGGGTGCCAAACAGATAACTTTTCAGTGGCATCATCAACAAGCACCCTTCTCATACGATTGAGTTCACTGATTGGAATGACGAGTCCATCATCCATATTCACTTCAAATTGACTTAAGTAAAAAGGCGTTCCTCCAAGCTTTGAAAGTTGCTCAGTGACCCGTTCCACGCTGAGCGGTCTGTTGTTGGCACGTTCAGAAGGCATTTCCGAAACAACTTCCAAACGTAATGTTTGGTTCACAATTCCGATTAATTTTGCTTTCTTTTCCAGATGTGCTTCAAAAAAAAGACTGATCTCATTTACTGGTTTATCGATTTGACTCTCAAGTGTAGCCGCATCAATGTGCTGTTGATCATAGGTCTAGTAAAATATACAGTATTATACTGTTTTGTATTTGAAAGGTACCGTGACAATGCTACCTGCAGCAGCCGTTGAGACCCGCTTTCCATCCATTGTTATGACATCGGTTCTCGCACCGACGGTTTTTCCTTTGAACCTCGTCTGAATTTCATCGCCTTTGTTTAGATCGTCTGTCAACTTAAGGGTTAAAATACCATCACTTAAGCTGATTGTCTTACCAAGTACTGTTCCATATGAACTTGGCAATTCATAATTCATTAATGATTTATAATCCGCATCAAATAAATGTCCCTCAGTAAAATCGCGATTGAATACTTTAAACAATTTTTCATGATCGACACTTACAGGATGATCATCCATCGCATTTCTATAGGATGAGACCACAGTATAAACATAATCTGGTCCTTTCATTCTTCCTTCAACTTTCAGAGAGACATTACCTAGTGCTTTAAGTTCTTCTATATGTTCATAAACATTGAGATCTTTTGGACTCATCAAATAAACTTGCTCTGGTTTGTTCAGCATATTCTCTTTTCCTCTTTCCACAAGAGTATATGCTTTACGACAAGGCTGTGCACATGCACCTCTATTGCCGCTTCGACCACCAATGAGACTGCTCATAAGACATTGTCCCGAATATGATATGCATAGTGCACCATGAACAAAGAGTTCGATCTCCACATTTGTTATTTCAGTAATCTCCTTGATTTCAGCGAAACTCAATTCCCTGGATAGGACAACTCTTGAAAAACCTACTGATTGCGCCCACTCTACATCTTTAAGACTATGAAGAGTCATTTGGGTGCTCGCATGGCAGTGAAGATCCGGAAAAGCGGCTTTTATATTGGCTAAGAGACCTATGTCTTGTAATATAACTGCGTCAACATCGTGATTGTATAGAAATTCTACAAACCCAAGAGCTTCAGACATTTCTGTCGATTTGATCAACGTATTGAGCGTCACATAAACCGCTACGTTGCGCTGATGGCAATACTTTATAACTTCAACTATTTCCTCGTTTGAAAAATTGTTTGCAGATCGTCTTGCACCGAATTGTCTCCCCGCAAGATAAACAGCATTTGCACCGGCATTGACCGCGGCTTTCAAACTTTCGCTTGATCCGGCCGGAGCAAGCAATTCCATTTTATTCATTAAACACCTCATCCATTCAAAAAAAGTGCCCTTAATATACTTAAAGGCACTTTGTGGCTACTCTGTTGTTCCCTCTTCAAAATCGATCATTCTTGTTTGAGAATCACCGTGAGAAAACTCTTTTTCAAGCTCAAGAACCTCATTTCTCGATTTTTTAAGATCCTCTTCTTTTCGTTTAAGGTCTTGATCCAATTTTTCCATTCTTCTTCTCAGCTGAGATACACCAGTCTCATAAATACTGGAAGAATCAATCAGTTTTGAAAACTCATGAACCATTTTTTCATAAGCAAGGCTTCGTCTTTCAAATTCAGATACAACGGCATCCAATTCGTCGCGTGCACTTTTAAGCTCATATTGAGGCGAATTGATTCTACGTTCGAGTTCTTCTTTTTCAATCAGTGCCTTATGTAACTCATCAGCCACATTCAGTGCCGTCAACACTCCAATCATGGATGTGCTCAGTTTTTTATTGCCCTCAAATGTTTCTCTCATTTTATCATCAACATAATTGGCGACTTTTTGCATATGTTCTCTGGAATCATCACTGACCAGTGTATAATCACGGTCCATTATCTTTACGGTAACTTTGTTTTTTTGTGTCATAAGCTACACCCCTCGCATATTCAATCATTCTAAAATCATTATACTAAAAAAATGCAAGCTTTTACACAAATTTTTAGAGTTTTATTCAACGAGTCGAATACCGTCTTCAAAAATAGCAATTTTATTTTCCTTCAATAGTTTCCCGACAGCCCTTTTAAAAGCTCGTTTGCTTAAATTCAAGCGCTTTTTGATAATCTCAGGATCACTGTCATCGTTTAGATAAAGCTCACCGTCGGACTCCTCAAGTGCTTTAAGTAGGATATCGACATCATTATTGATTTGAACGTGTGCCTTCTCCTTGATACTCAAATTGATTCTTCCGTCTTCACGAATTCGAGTAATTCGGGCTTCAAGTTTAGCACCTTCTTTGATTTCCTTGTAAAGCTCGTGTTTTGGGATCAGACCGTGATATCTGTCATCAACAGCGAAAAAAGCTCCCATATCAGGTTTGATCTCGATCACTGTACCATTTACGTGTTGTCCTACTTTATAACCTGATCCAACAGTGAGATAGTTGTATATTTTCATGGACGCACAAAGTTGATCCTTGAAATCGATATACATCGTCACAAGACACTTTTGTCCTTTCCTGAGTTGTCCTTTAGCCTCGTTGTAAGGCAAATAAAGATCTTTATCCAATCCCATGTTGAGGAAAAAACCATTTTCAATATTGCCTGTGACTTCAAGCACAGCAATGCCTCCAAGCTCGATCAATGGTTTCTTTGTAGTGGCTACGAGTCTTTTTTCTGAATCTCTGTAGATGAATACCTCGATTTCCTGATCGATTTCCATATCATCCTTGACCAATTTCTTTGGCAACAAAACTTCGTTTTCTCCATTGAGTTCATCACTCAAATAAGCTCCGTAATCAGAGAATCTGTTCACATATGCCTTCTGCGTTTTTCCTGTTTGAAACATAAATGTATCCTTTCTTTTACAATATATAGTATAACGACACTGTAAATTTAAAAAAGCCCCGGCTATGCCGAGGCTTTAGGTTTGACTATCTGATTGGTGTTACGTTCTCAGCTTGAGGACCTTTAGGACCTTGAGCGATTTCAAAAGTAACTGCTTCGCCTTCTTCTAAAGACTTGAAGCCATCTTTGTTAATTTGTGAGAAGTGTACGAAAACGTCTTTTCCGTCATCACCAGTGATAAAACCAAAACCTTTTTCTGAGTTAAACCATTTTACAGTTCCGTTCATGTTGTGCCTCCAAAATTTAATATTTCCTTAAAAACCTAATAGAAAAAATATTAACAAAATCTTGGAAACTAAACTCAAAAAAGAATTTTGTTTTCCTAACTTTTTAATTAATTTTTTTTTCCTGTGGATCTAAGGTACGTCTTAATAATACACTTTTTCCATTTTTTTTGCAAGTCCTAATTTGTGGAAACTGCGTACATGGAAGCTATTTGTTGTTGTATATCGTCGTCATCGAGGAACTCATCAAATTCAATTTCTTTATCGAACAAACCAGAAGGTGTGATTTCGATGACACGATTTGAGATAGTCTCAATAAATTTATGGTCATGTGAAGTGAAAAGCATAGTGCCTTTGAATGCGATCAAGCCATTGTTTACTGCTTCGATAGATTCAAGGTCAAGGTGATTTGTTGGTTCATCAAGTATCAATACATTGGCTTTAGAAAGCATCAGCTTCGAGAACATACATCTCACTTTCTCTCCACCTGAAAGAACATTACACTTCTTTAGTGGTTCATCGCCTGAGAAAAGCATTTTTCCTAGGAAACCTCTGATGAATGTTTCTGTTTTCTCAACTGAATATTGTCTCAACCAATCGACCAAATTGTATTCAATGCCTTCAAAAAATTCAGTGTTATCCTTTGGTAGATAAGCTTGTGAAGTGGTCACACCCCATTTGAACGTTCCTGAATCCGCTTCTTCTTCACCTATCAATATTTTGAACAGCAAAGTTTTAGCAAGATCATTTCTACTTAAAAATACAATCTTATCCCCTTTGTTGACAGTAAAGCTTACGTTGTCAAGAACTTTGACACCATCTACAATTTTGGTTATGCCTTCAACAGCCAGAATATCTTTACCCGCCTCACGCTCTGGAGTAAATCCTACGAAAGGATATCTTCTAGATGAAGGTTGGATATCTTCAATATTGATTTTTTCAAGCGTTTTCTTTCTTGAAGTCGCCTGCTTCGCTTTAGATGCATTGGAGCTGAATCTTGCGATAAAGTCCTGAAGTTCTTTTACACGCTCTTCTTTTTTCTTGTTTTGGTCTTTCATGAGTCTGAGCATCAATTGACTTGACTCATACCAGAAATCGTAGTTTCCGACAAACATTTTTGCTTTGGAGAAATCTATATCCACCATGTGTGTACAGACTTTATTTAAAAAGTGTCTATCATGGGAAACAACTATCATTGTTTTATCATAATTGATCAAAAATTCTTCCAACCAACTGATTGCTCTAAAATCCAAGTGGTTCGTCGGCTCATCCAAAAGTAAGTTGTCTGGGGATCCAAAAAGGGATTGGGCAAGCAAAATTTTTACTTTGTCTCCAGAATGAACATCTGCCATTTTTTTCTGGAAAAGGTTTGAATCCACACCTAGTCCATTGAGTAATTTCTCAGCATTGGACTCAGCATCCCATCCGTCGAGCTCCGCAAATTCGCCCTCGAGCTCTGCAGCTCTCATACCATCCGCTTCTGAAAAATCTTCTTTCATATAAAGAGCATCTTTTTCTTTCATGATGTCATAGAGTCTTTTATGCCCCATGATCACTGTATCCATTACTGAATACTCGTCAAATTCGAAGTGATCTTGCTTAAGTACTGCAAGTCTTTCACCTGGTGTTATGAAAACCTCTCCTTCCGTGGGCTCAATATCTCCCGAGAGGATTTTTAAAAATGTTGATTTGCCGGCACCATTCGCACCGATGACACCATAACAGTTTCCTGGTGTAAATTTCATATTCACTTCATCAAATAATTTCCGGTCACTAAACCTTAATCCTAAATTCGTTACTTGTATCACGCAACAACCGCCTTTCAATTGTTATTAATCCGTATTGTAAACACTCAACTATAAATTATATCATTTTTTTTCAGAAGTACAATGGTTTTAATCAAATGTTACCGGTTATTCATGAACTACGCTCTTTCCGCGCCATCCTCCTTTGATTAATCTTCTGAGCATCAAAAGACCTCTCAAAATCTCATCTGCCGCCATGGCAAACCAGATGCCTGCAAGACCGAATTCCAATACAACCCCGAAATAATAAGCTCCAAGCGTACTCACCAGCCACATTGAAAACACGCCTGCAATCACTGGGAAATTAACATCGCCCGCAGCTTTGAACGCATTGATGATCACCAAATTGAGCACTCTGCCGAACTCCACTAAAAAATCTATCATAATGATTTGTGCACCCAGTTTAATGATTAATGGGTCATCAGTGAATATGGACATCAATGAGTGCCTGAAGACCACAAACAACAAGGATACTGACATTGTGACTGTCAGGGATTGTTTAACCGACCTCATTGTAATTCGATAAGCTTCATCCTCTTTACCTGCACCAATCAGGTGACCGACAATGATTTGGTTGGCCTGTGCTATCGCAAGTGTGGCAAGATAAGTAAACCAAACTATGATTTGTACATAGATTTTTGTTGTAACTGCAGCGGTACCCATCAGATTGATGAATGAAAAAATCACCATTTGGGAAAACTGCCAGGATATCGGCTCTCCAGCTGAGGGCAATCCAAGTTTAAGAAACTGGACGACCAGTTTTTTAGGTACTGGAAACAAGTGCTTTAGCGATGGTTTGACACCATAATATTTCACCAAAACGAAGATCATGATAACTACAGCGATTGAACGACTGAAGACAGTGGAAATGGCAACTCCTTTCACACCTAGAATCGGAAGTCCGAAAGGTCCGAAGAGGAAAATATAATTTCCTATCACGTTGATGATATTCATCCCAATTGCCAAATACATCGACAATTTCGTTTGTCCATGACTTTTTAAGATTACGGATGAAACAGTAAATAGTGCCGGTACAAACAAAAATCCCAACATTGTACTTAAATATGAGGTTGTATCAGGGTATAACTCCGCTGGCATATTGATGAGTCCAAAAAACTGCAACTGGAAGGTATATAATAATATCGCGATTAACCCAGACAACAATATATTGGACCCGAATGCGAGTGTATATACCTGATTCAAGTCTTTTTTATGAGAAGCACCTATAAACTGAGTGACCATAATTCCCGTAGCCGCAGAAGTTATGTTAAATAGTATAAGCAGGGTATTAAGTATTTGATTAGCATTGCCCACAGCCGCAACCGCAAGATCGGAATATCGACTCAGCATTACGGTGTCCACATTACCCATAATCATAAACAGAAGCACTTCTATGAAGATTGGCCAAGCCAATTTTATTGGATTTGTATTTTCATCTATTCTCAAAGTCGTTTCTCTCTTTTCAATTATTCAATCTAAATTACATCATAACGCTTCTGGTATAAAATTCAACCTTTTTTATGTTTTGTTGTATGTGAAATCAAAGCTAAAAAAGGTGCCTTACCTCATAGGTAAAGCACCATGTTTCGAAAGTCTTATCTCAATTGCGCATCTAGTTCATCTTCAAGTGCTTTGAGAATCTTTGAAAATATTTTATTGACCGCTTCATCCTCAAGCGTGCGTTCCTCTGATCTGAACACCAATGCATAGGCCACCGACTTATAGCCTTCAGGAATTTGACGACCTTTATACATATCAAACATGACAACAGATTCTAAAAGTGCTCCAGCTGATGCTTTTACAAGCTGTTCAATCTGATAAGATGTAGTCTCATCCTTAACTAAAACTGCTATGTCTCTTTCGATAGCAGGGTATCTCGGGATGGCTTTGAACAGTTTTGATTCGCGCGACAATTGCATGATCAAATTAAAATCGAGATCAGCGACATAAGTTCTTATTCCGAGACTGTATTCCTCCTGAACCAATGGATGGATTTCTCCCATCGTTCCAAGAATGTGATCTCCCCAAATGATATTGGCACATCTACCGGTGTGGTAAGTTGGTGAGTGTGTCTCTTTCTCGAAGTAATACCCCTCGACACCAATTCCACTTAGCATATTCTCAACGATACCCTTAAGAGTGAAAAAGTCTTCATGTTCTCCATATAAACCAATGGTCAACATCTTTTTCTCGATCGGCAATTGTTTTACGGGTAGTTCTTTTGGCAAGAACACACTACCCATCTCAAACACTTTTGCCTTCAGATTCTTACGATTATAATTTCTTGATAACACCTCAAGAACGTTCGGAACAAGTGAAGCTCTCATGACGCTGAACTCTTCTCCTAGTGGATTGATTAGTTCCACTTGATTACGCAACAAACTATTTTCAGGTAGATTGATACGATCCAAGTCTTTTCTTGATACAAAAGAATACGTTAATATTTCATCCACTCCGGAAGATAAAAGCTCAGTTTTGGCTTTTTCTTCTATCAACTGGGCATTAGTCCTCGCTCCCCAAGTCGATGTTTTAGGCAAAGTCATCTTAATTTGATCATAACCGTATAATCTTGCTATTTCCTCCACCAAATCAATCTCTTTGAGAAGATCCAGTCGATAATATGGTGGGATTGCTTTCAATCCATCGGTATCAATGACTTCAATCTCCAGTTTTTTTAGAATCTCAATCATTTCCTGTGCAGTGAGTTCACTACCGATCATCTGGTTGATTCGCTCAACACGAAATGGAATCTCCAGTCTTGAAGCTTTGTTCGGATAAACATCAATTAGACCAGGTACAACTTCTCCCGCGCCTAAAAGTTCAATCAGATGACACACTCGATCCACAACCATTGCAGGCAATTCAACGCTGACTCCTTTTTCATAACGTGATGACGCTTCAGAACGGAGTCCCAAATCTTTGGATGTTTTTCTGATGCTTGTCTTGTCAAATGTAGCTACTTCAAGCAAAACAGCTTTTGTATCACTGTTGATTTCGGTATTGGCACCACCCATGACACCTGCTATGGCAATCGGTTTATCCTTATCAGCAATAACGAGCATCTCATCTGTCAAAATTCTATCTTTATCATCAAGTGTCGTAATCACTTCTTCCGACTTTGCTCTTCTGACGATGATTTCACCACCAGAAACAGAATGCAAATCAAATGCATGAATTGGTTGACCATATTCGAGCATTACAAAATTCGTTATATCAACTATATTGTTGATTGGACGCATTCCGGATTGCATCAATCTGAGTTGCATCCATAGCGGAGATGTTTCAATCATTATATTTTTAATGATCTTAGCGGCATAGCGTGGACATAGATCAGGATCATCAATTCTTACAGAAGCAAAAGTTTCAACTTCAGATGCTGCTGTTTCGTTATAGAGTTCTGGAAGTTTGACAGGTACATCAAAACTTGCTGAGACCTCTCGAGCCATCCCAAGCATACTGAGGCAGTCAGGTCGATTAGGTGTGATTTCAAATTCGATGACTGCTTCATCAAGTTTAAGAATTTTAAGTATGTCCTCTCCGATTGGGTAGGCTTGGTCGAGAATCAAGATACCATCATCAAATTCTTTTGGAATGGATGATCCCTCGAAACCGAGCTCTTCGAGTGAGCATAACATCCCGTTCGACACCTCGCCTCTGAGTTTTCCTTTTTTAATTTTGACCCCTCCAGCAATAACTGCTCCGTTCAATGCTACGGGAATATAATCTCCGATACTGATGTTTGTTGCACCTGTAACGATTTGTATTTCTTCAGTTCCGACATCAACAGTACAAACCACTAATTTATCTGCATTAGGATGCTGAATGATGTTCAGTATTTTACCAACCACTACATTTTCAATACCTTCACAAATCTTATACGACCCTTCATTGTTTGATCCTGTAAGGACGAGCTTGTCCATCAGAGTCTTGTCATCTAAATTTTCTATATCTACATAAGATTTTAACCATTCTATAGGTACTCTCATTTTTGCCTCCTTAACTTATCTAAAATTGTTTGATTAAACGTATGTCATTTTCGAAAAGAATTCGAATATCGTCAATCTCATATTTAAGCATGGTAATACGATCAAGTCCCATTCCAAATGCAAACCCTGTGTAAACCTCAGGATCTATTCCACATTCACTAAGTACATTTGGATGGACCATACCACAACCCAAGATTTCAATCCAACCGCTTCCCTTACAGAACCTGCACCCTTCTCCACCACATTTGAAACAAGAAACATCCACTTCACCACTTGGCTCAGTAAATGGAAAATAATGTGGTCTGAATTTAGTGCGGGTCTGGCTACCAAACAATCTCTTGGCAAACATATCCAGCGTACCTTTAAGATCTGCCATGGTGATGTCTTTGTCCACAACAAGTCCCTCAATTTGATGGAACATAGGTGAATGGGTCGCATCAATCTCATCATTTCTAAAGCATCTTCCAGGTGCAATGATCCGAATCGGTGGCTTTTGAGATTTCATGGTTCTAACCTGAATTGGTGATGTTTGTGTTCTTAGGATGAGCTCTTCATTGATATAGAATGTA
Organism: Clostridiales bacterium; assembly: GCA_021107455.1. GTDB lineage: Bacteria > Bacillota > Clostridia > Peptostreptococcales > Acidaminobacteraceae > Fusibacter_D. The sequence goes on from JAIOSU010000198.1 coordinate 16,626, forward strand.
TCCGACAAACTTCTCGAAGGATGGTCAACCGGTGCGTTAAGTGCGTCGAAATTATGATAAACCGTATCAATTTCAGGTCCCTCGGCAATTTTGAAACCCATGCCCAGGAAAATTTCCTTTATTTCATCCAGTGCAACATTAAGGGGATGTTTATGACCTCTCAAGCTTTTCTTCGAAGGCATGGTGACATCAATTCCCTCTGTTTGTAATTGAATGTCCATTTCAATTCGCTTTTTATCTTCCTTTACTGAATCAAGGAGATTTTCAATGGCTTCACGCACATCATTGGCCATTTTTCCAACAATAGGGCGCTCTTCATTACTCAGATCTTTCATATTTTTAAGAACTGAGGTCACTTCACCTTTTTTGCCCAAATATTTGACTCTAAGATCTTCGAGTTCTTTGAGACTCTTAGCGGCTTTCACTTCATCAGTGGCCATAAGCAATAATTTTTCCAAAATTTCTTTCATCTTCATCCTCCCACATCAATATTCAAAAAATAAAAAAACTCCATCCCGTAAAGGGACGGAGTATATTCCGCGGTACCACCCAATTTGATTGCAACAGCAATCCTCTCAGAACCTTAACGCGGCGTACGGCACTTTCTACTCGAGTTCAAAAGTGCATCTCCAGAGTGAACTTCAGCGTTTTCAATATGGAAAGTTTGCACCAGTTGCTTTCCTCTCTAAAAAATATCCTACGCTTACTCTCTCTTTCACAGATGTTCGTTTTTTCCAATACAGCTATGATACCATAAAACAATTCATCAAACAAGTTTTTATCGTGATGAACTTTTCTCAGCAATCCTATACATCATAATCCCTGCCGCAACTGCTGCGTTCAAGGACTCCGCTTTACCAAAAATGGGAATCTTGACGCAAACATCAGCTACTCCTATCAACTCTTCCGAGACACCATTGGCTTCGTTACCGATCACCAAACAATTTTTCTCGGAGTAATTATCATCTTCTTTATAATCCTTTGAATCTTTAAGTGAAGTTACAACTATATTATAGCCTAGAGACTTGAGTTTATTGATTAAAGCGAGCGGTTGTTCAGTTTCAACAAACCTGACGTTAAGAATGGATCCTACAGTACTGCGTACAACCTTGTCATTATAGACATCCACACAGCCTTTATTCAAAATAACATATGAAAAGCCGGCAGCATCTGCGGTCCTGATAACAGTCCCCATATTGCCAGGGTCCTGCAATCGGTCAAGCATGATCAAAGAAGTGATCTCTTCTTCTTTCAACATTTCCAGAAATCCCTCATCACTCATCTTATCAGGGATGGACATGATGCCAATGACCCCTTGAGAGTTCTCAGTATGTGATATTTCTTTGAACAAAGCAGTTTCAACAGAATAGACCTGAGCAATCTCATCAAACTCAAAAGTCATCTCAATATGAGTTGAGACATCGCTCGACACCAGTATTGCATGACATTTTTGACCTGTTTCTATGGCCAAAGTAACTGTTCTAAGACCTTCAAGAAGAAACTTTTGCTCTTTTTCCCTATATTTTTTTGTTGCAAGAGACTTCGCAAGTTTGATCCACTTATTCTGATGAGATGTGATTTCTATCAATTGTTACCTCTTTTCAAGCTTTTGGAGATCTTTGTTATGACCCACGACCACGAGAATATCATCTTTGAGCAATACACGATCAGGCTCTACATTGATATCAATTTCATCGCCTCTTCTAATTGCTATAACAGAAATGGAATATTGTCTACGCATGTTGATTTCAACCAAACTCTTGCCAATCCATTCTCCACTCATTTTGATTTCAAGTATACTATACTCTGGTGCCAAGTCAATCAGTTCGAGTACATTGCTTGATAATAGACCTTTGGCGACTTTTATGCCCATTTCTTTTTCTGGGAAAACGACTCTATTGGCACCAATCTTATAAAGGACCTTTGCATGAGCTGCATTTTGAGCTTTTGCAATGATGTGCTTGATGCCCATTTCCTTAACCAAAAGAGTCACAAGGATTGACGATTGTATATCTGAACCGATAGTCACTATGGCGACATCAAAATTTCTGATTCCTAGTGCTTTAATCGCATTTTCATCAGTTGCGTCTGCCTGAACAGCGTAAGTTACTTTATCTGAAATACTTTGTATGATTTCTTCATTATCATCAACCACCATGACTTCACTACCCATCTCGGACAGTTTGATTGCAACACTTTGTCCAAATCGACCACAACCTATTACAACGAATTGTTTGCTCATCTTATTCCTCCAATTATTTTAACCTACTATTATTTTTCCTTCCGGATAACGGATCAATTGCTTTTTGTTATGTCCTGATCGACTTAATGCAAGCACTATAGTGAGCGGACCCAATCTACCGAAAAACATGAGAATGGTGATGACTATTTTGCCAGCAGTTGTCAAGTATGGAGTGATTCCAAGTGAAAGACCAACTGTTCCGAAAGCACTGAATGTTTCAAACACCAGGTTCTCGAAACTATGTGTCGGTTCTACAACAACAAGCAACATCATTAAAATCGCTATTACAAAAGTTGAGACAAATATTACAGCAAGAGCTCTATTGATGATATCTTTTGGAATTCTTCTGTTGGAGAATTGGATGTCTTCCCTACCTTTTGCAACTGCTACTATTGTCAGAAACATCATGCCGAATGTTGTCGTTTTGATACCTCCGGCAGTTGAACCTGGTGAACCACCAATGAACATCAACATAATAGTCAATAGTTTTGTAGGCATGGTCAGCATGTCCGTTGGTACAGTATTGAAACCTGCTGTTCTAGGTGTAATTGCCTGAAACATTGATGCAACTAATTTTTCACCAGTACTAAACGTTCCTATAGTACTCGGGTTGTTATATTCAAAGATAAATACCAGTACAAAAGCTGAACTGATTAGAATACCAGTCATAGTCAAAACCAATTTGGAATGTAATGTGAGTTTTGAAAACTTCTGTGTTCTAAACAAATCAACGATCACTGCAAAACCCAATCCGCCAATGATGATCAATAACATAATCACAATACTTACATAAGAATCTTGTCCATATGCCATTAAACTCTTACCATTTCCCATGATGTCGAATCCCGCATTACAAAATGCAGAAACCGAGTGAAATACGGAATAATAAAGACCAGTTGTAAAACCCATTTCAGGTACAAACCTGAAACTTAGAAAAAGTGCCCCGAGGCCTTCAATAATCATTGTTGAGATGAATACATACTTTGTCAGACGAATGACGCCGGAAATTGAAAACTGATTAAGAGCTTCTTGCATGATAATTCTATTTCTTAAACCGATTTTTTTACCTAATAGAATTGCAGCTGTCGTCGTCATGGTCATAAATCCAAGTCCACCGACTTGTATAAGCATTAGAATGATAGTCTTTCCAAAAACACTCCAGTATGTTCCGGTATCCACAACGACAAGTCCAGTAACACAAACTGCAGATGTAGAAGTAAACAAAGCATTTATAAATGAAGTGGATTCCCCAGAAAATGTACTAATCGGTAGCATAAGAAAAATGGTCCCTATCATTATAATACTAAAAAAACTTAGTACCAATATTTGTGCGGGTTTCAGCCCTTTAGCTTTCATAGTTGTTAAATTCATGCTTCCCCCTATTGCTTGATATCATAACAAATATTGTATCAAATAAATTCATAAAAGCATAGTCAAAAAAGAAAATCGACGATTTCTCGTCGATTAAATTCCAGTGCTAATTATTTGCTTTGCATTTGTGCTTGAAGTGCTGTAAGCGCAACCGTACCCACGATATCATCCGCATAGCATCCTCTGGACAAATCGTTAACTGGCATAGCCAATCCTTGACATACAGGTCCGTAAGCATTTGCATTTGCAAGTCTCTGAACGAGTTTGTATCCAATGTTTCCTGAATCGAGATCTGGGAAGATCAGAACATTTGCCAATCCTGCAACTTTTGAGTCTGGTGCTTTGCTTTTGCCCACTTTTGGTACAATAGCAGCATCGAGTTGAAGTTCAGCATCAATGCTCATATCAGGAGCCAATTCCTTAGCAATTTTTCCAGCTTCAATTACCTTGTCAACATCGGCGTGATTTGCTGAACCTTTAGATGAGAAAGATAACATCGCAACTTTTGCTTCCTTATGAACGAGAGACTCAAACGTTTTCGCTGAGCTGATTGCAATGTGAGCCAACTCCTCAGATGTTGGATTTGGATTGAGTGCACAATCTCCAAATATAAAAATCCCCTCTTCTCCAAGTTCACAATTTGGCACTTCCATTAAGAACACAGCAGATACTAGTTTAGTACCAGGTGCCGTCTTTAAGATTTGAAGAGCCGGTCTAAGCACGTTTGCAGTTGAGTTTGCAGCACCAGCTACCATGCCTCCTGCCATACCCATTTTGACAAGCATCACGCCAAAGTAGAGTTCACTCTCAATCATCAATTTTTTTGCTTCCTCAACAGTCATACCTTTGCTTTTTCTCATTTCTGCAAGGGCTTCAGCATACTTGTCCATTTCTTCAAATGTATTTGGATCAATGAAAGTAGCTCCGTCAATTTTCCAATCACCAGCTTTCGAAAGAATTTCTTCCTTGTTGCCCACCAAAATAATATTCGCAATACCTTGCTCCAAAATCTTGTGCGTTGCTTCAATCGTTCTAGGATCGAAAGCCTCTGGTAAAACTATAGTTTGGATATCCTTTTGAGCAATTTCTATCACTTTGTCTAAAAAAGCCATCTCATACACTCCTTTTTTATTTATTCACATCCTCATTATATGACAAACGCCTTATGTATACAAGATACAGAAAGCGTTTTTGTTAATAATTTATTTATAATTATCAATAATTTCTTAATCAATCCTTTTTCCAATGGCTTGGAGTAAAAAGTAAAAATATTGTGAAAAGTTCTAAACGTCCAAACAACATGAGTAATGAAAGTACAATCTTACTTGGTGCTGAAAAAAACGAATAGGTTTGCGTCGGACCAACTAAATCAAATCCAGGACCAATATTTCCAATGGATGCAGCTACTGCACTTGCAGCGCTTAAAAACCCAATTCCCTCAAGGGATACAAAAAGCGTACCTGCGATAAAAAGCAGCAAATAAAGAAAAAAGAATCCTGTCACATTCGCAATAACATCAGTAGATAACATTTTACCATTAAGTTCAATCGGAATCATAGCTCTTGGGTGAAGAAGTTTTACCATTTCACGCTTTACTAATTTAAAAAGTATAATCAAACGTATGACCTTTATGGATCCACCAGTTGAACCGGCACTTCCTCCAATGAACATCGTAAAAAATAATATAGCCTTGCTGAAGCTAGGCCAAACATCAAAATCCACAGTCGAGTATCCTGTAGTTGTCATAATGGACGCAACCTGGAAAAAACCATGTTGTATGGAATCCAGTGGTGAATCATAGTATCCAAATAAATTTATCGTTACAATAATTGATATAGCAAAAAAAAGAGCCATATAAACTTTAAACTCAATATTCTTAGTTATATTTCTTATTCTCCCACGATACAGTTCATAATAAAGTGAAAAATTGACACCTGATGCAACCATGAATACTGTGATTACAGTCGTTATATACCTACTATTAAAAGCTCCTATGCTTGCATTACGAGTTGAAAATCCTCCTGTGCCTACTGTACCAAAAGTATGAATCAACGCTTCATACAAATTCATTCCACCAAATAACAGCAATATTGTTTCAATCACTGTTATTCCCAAATATGCCGTATACAAAATTTTAGCAGTATCCTTCATTTTCGGAACTAATTTATCCGATATCGGTCCGGGACTTTCTGCTTTAAAAATCTGAAATGCGCCAACACCAATGGTTGGCATGATTGCAAGAGCAAGAACCAGTATTCCCATTCCTCCAATCCAATGCATAAGTGATCGCCAAAATAATATCCCGTGAGGTAAAATCTCAATATTATCGATTACAGTCGCACCTGTCGTTGTCAAACCTGAAACCGTCTCAAAAAAGGCATCCACGAAACTAGGTAATGCACCTGAAATGACAAATGGTAAAGCTCCAAATATGGAAACTACCACCCACCCCACTGTAACAATCGTAATTGCTTCTTTAGTTTTTAGGCGGTTAGATTTAACTGGCATTTTGGCCATTGAATACCCAAAAATCAAAATTAGAATGATGGTTTGTAAAAATGCAAAAAAATCCGACTCTTGATAATAAAATGCGATTCCCAAGGACGGCAATAATGCTGCAGCTTCAAACATCAAAAGATTACCTATTACTTTTATTACCATACCAAAGTTCATTCAAGAAACCTCTCTTATTTTTATAGAAGAATTCTTCGATTCTGCCAGTTTCTTCCTTTAAACAAAACACTATGACACGATTACCAGGTTCAATAATCATATTACCATCTGGAATTAAAATTTTTCCGTTTTTTACAACTGCACCAATAATAATCCCGACCGGTAATCCCGATTGATATAAATGTCTATTAACAATCTTTGAATTTTCTTCTGCTATTACTTCAAGAACTTCAGCTTGTCCACCCAAGAGCATTGTAATTGATAGAATTTTACCACCATAAATATTTCTCATTATTCCAGATGCAGTAATCAAAATTGGATTTATGGCAAGCTCAATACCAAGTTGCTCAATAATATTGACATAATTTGATCGACTTACTTTCGTTATGATTTTAGAGACATTTTGCTTTTTTGCAACCATGGATAAAAGAATATTCTCTTCATCAAATCCAGTCAATAAGACAACAGAATCCATATCTGCGATATTTTCTTCCAATAATAGGTTGATATCTGTGGCATCCCCATGGATGATCAAGGCTTTCTTGAATTCTTGAGCAAGATATTTGCACCGTTCTTTATCACGCTCAATAATTTTAACAGCAACTTCATTACGCAACAACTTTTTAGTCAAATAAAATGCAGCTTTGCCTCCACCAATGATCATAACTCTTTTTACAGGTTTTGGAACAACAGCAACTCCATTATTCTTGGTAAAACTATTAACTTCTTCTTTTACTCCAATCAAATACAGTAAATCTCCACTGTGAACAACAGTATCACCATGAGGAATAATTATTTTACTGTCACGAAGGATTGCAACAATCAACATTTTTTTTGGTAAGTTCAAATTCTTTATATAGCTTTCTGCAAGAGATGAATGATCAGTAACTTTTAATTCTGACATAATGACTTTACCTTTGGCAAAATCTTCAGTATTGACACCTTCGTTTTTAAATAAGGACTTGAATATTTCCTTTGATACTTCCAGTTCTGGATTTGATACATAGTCGATATTTAGATTGTTTTTTAGAAAATCCAATTGATCAGTATGTTCTGGGTTTCTAATTCTGGCTATGACTTTCTTGCATCCACTTTTTTTTGCCAAAGTTGCAATCAGCATATTGAGCTCATCACTACTTGTAACCGCTATTAACACATCTGCCTTTTCAACATTAAGTTCCTGCAAAACATTTAGACTCAAACCACTGGCGTTGACAGTCAGAAGATCCATATGCAAATTAGCCTTTTGAAGCGCTTCATTATTTATATCAACAAGAGCTACATTGTTGTCTTTTGAAGATAAAAGTTCCGAAAGTTGAGTGCCTAACTTTCCTGCTCCTACAATAACAATATACATTACACGCCTCCATTTTTTATTGCTAAAAACATCATTAGTTTACCATTGTAATAGACATATGTAAAGTCTGCATAACTAAAAGTCGACGGCTAATGACCGTCGACTAATTTATATGTTATATATGAGTTTTTGCAAGTTCCACTAATTTAGCGAAATCTTCTGGATGGTGAATTGCCATTTCAGAAAGCACTTTTCTGTTGATTTCAACATTTGCTTTTTTAAGACCATTCATGAATTTTGAATAGCTAAGACCATTGATTCTTGTTGCTGCGTTGATTCTAGCAATCCATAATTTTCTGAAATCTCTTTTTCTGAGTTTTCTTCCAATGTATGATGATCTTAAAGATCTCATTACCGCTGGGTTTGCTGCTTTAAATACCAAACTTTTTTGACCATAGAAACCTTTAGCCAATTTAAGTATTTTTTTATGTTTTTTCTTGGCGTTTACGGCGCCTTTAACTCTAGCCATTTCTTAAACCTCCTTCTTTCGTCTTCCTATAAATATGGTAATAATGTTCTTACACGTTTCATATCAGATGCGCTTATAACTGTAGACTGTCTTAAGCCTCTTTTTCTTTTAGAAGATTTTTTGGTTAAGATATGGCTTGTGTACGCCTTGCTTCTCTTAAGTTTTCCGCCACCAGTTTTCTTTACTCTTTTAGCGGCGCCGCGATGTGTTTTCATTTTTGGCATATTGTGTTCCTCCTTCCGATGTTCGCTTTTATTTTTTAGGTGCAAATATTGCAACTAAGCTTCTACCTTCAAGTTTGGTCGGCCCTTCGATCGTTCCTACCTCTTCAAGCGTTTCACCAAATTTCTTTATAACTTCAAATCCTTGCTGAGTATAGCCCATCTCTCGACCTTTGAATCTTAATGAAACTTTCACTTTATCCCCGGCGAGTAAGAACTTCGCAGCATTTTTTGCCTTTGTATCCAAGTCATTTTTCTCGATGTTGAGACCTAAGCGAACTTCTTTGACAGAAGCGCTTTTTTGCTTTTTGCGAGCTTCCTTGTCACGTTTTTGTTGCTCGTATCTGAACTTACCGAAATCCATAATTTTACATACAGGCGGTTTCGCATTCGGTGCAATTTTAACCAGATCGAGTTTCTTCTCCAGTGCCAATTGATACGCTTCTTTTCCTGACATAACGCCAAGCTGTTCGCCTTCATCACCAATTACTCTAACTTCCAGGTCGCGAATTTCTTCATTAATTTCAGCTGTTTTGATAAGATACACCCCCTATGTTTTTTAAAAAATAAAACGGCAGATAGAATATTCTATCCGCCGTAAGCAACTTTACCGTATACATCAAATGTAAGGTTAAGAACTTGGTAACCATATGAACTCAAACGTTATATGGTGAGAAGCGGACTTCTTCTTATCTGTCATATTGACCTTAATTATAATATCATGTCTCTAATAACTTGTCAACTATCATTCTTCATTAATTTTGAAAATTGAAGTAAGCGCTCTTGATCTCACTTCCTCGATGATTTTATCAGAAAACTCGTCAAGTTGCAAGCGACCAATTTCACCGATGTCTCTAGAACGAACTGCAACTTTGCCTTCTTCGACTTCATTGTCACCAAGAATCAACATGTAAGGGTTCTTTTCAAGTTGAGCTTCTCTGATCTTGAAACCAATTTTTTCAGCTCTATGATCCACTTCAACTCTAAGACCACGCTTTTTCAGTTTTTTGGCGACTTCTTCAGCATAATCGATGTGTCGATCTGCGATGGTGAGAATCTTCACTTGAACAGGAGATAACCAAGCAGGGAACTTTCCGGCGAATTCTTCAATCAAAATACCCATGAAACGTTCAATACTACCAAACGCCACACGGTGTATGACTATCGGTTGATGTTTTTCACCATCTTTACCTATATAGGTAAGTTCAAAGCGCTGAGGCAATTGCATATCAAGTTGTATGGTTCCGCATTGCCATGTTCTGCCTAAGCTGTCTCTTAAATGGAAGTCAATCTTAGGACCGTAGAACGCACCGTCACCTGGATTGAGTTTGTACTCTACTCCTAATTCTTCAAGTGCTCCCTGAAGTGAATCTTCAGCATGTTTCCAATCCTCGTCTGATCCCATTGATTTTTCAGGTCTGGTGGAAAGTTCAATGTGGTATGAGAATCCAAATTTCTTATAAACTTCATCGATCAGGTTGACTACACCAATGATCTCGTCCTTGATTTGTTCAGGCAACATGAAAATGTGTGCATCATCTTGTGTGAAAGCACGTACCCTCATAAGACCATGGAGCGCTCCAGACAATTCGTGACGATGTACTCTTCCGATTTCACCGACTCTCATCGGCAAATCTTTGTAGGATCTAAGGTCAGTTTTATAAACCAGCATGCCACCTGGACAGTTCATTGGTTTAATCGCATAATCCTCTTCATCAATTGTGAGCGAATACATATTTTCTTTATAATGGAACCAGTGACCTGAGGTCTCCCATAATTTTCTATTGAGAATAATTGGAGTTTCAACTTCCACATAATCAGCAGTTTCATGAACTTCTCTCCAATATTTGAGCAATTCGTTTTTAAGAACCATACCATTAGGAAGCATGAAAGGAAAACCAGGACCTTCTTCCATCAAAGCAAATAATTTCAGTTCTTTACCAAGTTTACGATGATCTCTTTTCTTTGCTTCCTCAAGCATTGTAAGATAAGCTTCAAGCAATGATGCTTTCGGAAAAGATGTTCCATAGATTCTCTGAAGCATCTTGTTTTTTTCATCACCTCTCCAGTATGCACCTGCCAAGCTCAATAATTTGAAGCTTTTAACATCTTTTGTGGACTGAACGTGACATCCTGCACAAAGATCGACAAATTCACCTTGTTTGTAGAATGAAATGATGGCATCTTCAGGAAGATCTCTGATCAACTCCACCTTGTAATCCTCATCCTTTTCAGCCATGTACTTGATAGCTTCATCTCTTGGAAGCTCAAAACGCTCCAAAGTCAAATCTTCCTTGATGATTTTTTGCATTTCTTTTTCAATTTTTTCAAGATCTTCTGGCACAAACTTGTGCTCAGTATCAAAATCATAATAAAATCCATTGTCAATTGCAGGACCTATTGCGAGTTTTGTATCCGGGAACAATCTTTTAACTGCCTGTGCCAATATATGTGAACTTGTGTGTCTGTAAGCATGGTTGCCTTCATCGTCATCAAATTTGAATAGACTGAGTTCGCAATCCTTTTGTATTACATAAGACAAGTCGACTGTCTTACCATCCACCGAACCGACAATTGCTTCTTTTGCAAGCCTTCCAGATATGGAATGAGCTACATCATAGACTGTTGTACCTTTTGGAAATTCCTTTACTGATCCATCTTTTAAAGTTACTTTAATCATGTCCATCTGATTACCTCCTAATCATTTAAGTTCAAATAAAAAAACTCCCATCTCTAGCGTATGCTAGGGACGAGAGTTGCTCGCGGTTCCACCCTAGTAGTCCTTGACGGACCACTCGAAAGCCTTAACGCGGCCGACGCTGTATTTTCATTTTTTACTCATACAGAGCTAAAAGTTAGTTTTCACACAAACGGTTCATATTCTTCATTTCAGCCGAGTGAAGAACTCTCTAAATGCCTCTCTGTGCTAATTTTCTTTATCATAGCAAATTTTCAATTTAAAATCATGATAGCTCAATACCTGACTTTTGTCAACATTTCATTTGTAACTATTATTGAAATAAATATAAAATAATTACACCTTGAATGAGGCCGATGAAAAATCCGATTACTCCTCCGAGCCATTCAATATGCTTCAGTTCTTTTTTTGCTATACGAAGCGTCATTTCTTCGATCTTCTCGAAATTATACCCATTGATTTTATCTTCAATCATTTTGCTGATATCAATGCTTTCAATAGCCTTATGAGTGAGTTTTTCACCCATTTCCACCACCAACTCATCTCCACTCTCATCAATCATTTTATCAATGTTTTGAATAATGATTCCTTTGAACATAGATGGAATGACAGCAGGCATTTTCTCATTCGCTATTTGGTTGACTTTTTCCTTGATTTGCTCAATGATTTGCTTCTTATCCATATCCATCAGGAATTTGTCCATAATCTGCTCTATCGATAATAGCTCTTCTGAAATGACATCCCCAATCGACTTTGCGATCTCGGTTTTCCTTTTGGGAATCAATCCCTGGATTGAAAAGCGGGTCCCTGGAATTCTAATCGGTTCAAGTGGTCTGAACATCAATTTGATGGCAACAACATTTGTACTCCATCCAATAAGTGCTCCAACTACGGCAAGCAATAATAATCTTTCCATTTTCTATTTCTCCATTTGATTTAAAAGATCAATCAATTCATTCTCTTTAAATAAATATTTACTGTTGCAAAAATGACAGATAAGTTCAGCCTGACCATCTTCATCCAAAATCTCCTGAAGTGCAGTTTTCCCAATACTCATCATACCAATTTTCATTTTTTCCCTACTGCAATCACAAACATACTCAAGAGGATAGGTTTCCAGTTCGTCCAGTCCAAGGCCAGCAAGTACCTGTCCCGCAATTTGTTCAACAGTCAACCCTTCCTCAAAAAGTTGAGTGATGGACTTCATTCCACTTAGATTGGCTTCCAGCTGATCGATTGTCTCTCCTTGAGTTTCAGGCAAAATCTGCACGATAAAACCCCCTGCTGATTTAACAGTAGCTTCTGGACTTAGGAACACCCCTAATCCAACAGCCGTAGGTTGTTGTTCAGATTGACCAAAATAGTGTGCCAAATCTTCCGCGATTTCACCAGAGACAAGGTCTGATTGTCCAATGAAAGGCTCTTTCATTCCATAATCCTTGATGACAATCACTTTTCCATCAATGCCAACGGATTCTCCTACAGCCAATTTTCCGTGTTCGTTGGTTCTGGTCTCAGCATGTGGATTCGATGTATAAGCCTTTACATGGCCGTGAGTATCAGCAATTGCAATCATCAGCTTGATATCACCCGAGCCTTTTATTTGTAAAGTCACTTTTTCTTTATCAATTTTACTCATCATCCCCATCATTACAGCAGCAGTCAAGGTTCTTCCAAGAGCAGCTGTGGAAATCGGTGATAAATCATGTGTTGCTCTTGCTGTTTCCACCATATCAGTGGTTTCTGCGACATAGATTCGCACTTCTCTATTATGTGTCATTCCTGTTATAAGTTTTCCTAACATATTTCCTCCGTCATCCTTTAAGCTTCAGAATAAAACACATTCTCTGTGATGTTTTTTCTAAAGCCTCAAAACTGTCTCCATCAATAAGCTCTAAAATTTCAAAGTCAGCTTCTATATTCTTTTTTATCTCTTCAATCTGATATGCCCGCTGCTGATGATACTCCTCAATTCTTTTATACATTGACCCGTCATCGACAAAAAGAGTCAACAAGAAGTTGAGTTGATTGGATTCCTCGTCATATTCATTCTCCCAAATGTAGGCTGAGTGTTCAAAGGTTTCCGCAAAAGTTGAATTACCAATTACTTGACTCAATTTATAAATTGTACTGAGATCGAATATGAATAACCCGCCTGGAAGCAAATGTTTTCTCACTTGGTTAACAGCACTTAAAAATTGCTCTTCATCACTCAGATAGTTCATTCCATCGCATAGACATAAAATAACATCATACTGTTTACGTGTTTCAAAGTCAATCATGTTCTGATTGTAAAATTTGATTTTTTGTTTCTCCATACTTGCTTTACTCGACGCAATTGTAAGCATATCCTCAGAAAGATCAAGACCTTCTGTTATGAAACCTGATTTACTGAGTGAGATGGCCATCGTCCCTGTTCCACAAGCCAGTTCCAGAATTTTTTTCGTTTCAGATCTATAAGCTCCAATACGTTTAAGTATTTGTTCATGCCAGAAATCATAATCGACATCATATTGCATGATATCATAAACGTTTGCGAATTCACTGTAAGGATTGTTCAACTTTATCCCACCTTTATATATGCATAGTAAATTACATAACCATAGAACACCATAGAGATCATTATAGTGACCAATGTGGAAAATTTGAATGTGCTACTCTTTCCATTCCACAATTTATAACTGGATTGCCCTTTGATTTCTTTGATTTTTTCGATATTTGTGATCAACACCTTATCGTTTTCAATATCTTGGATCATTGGCATGATGTGAAGTTCTTCGCCATTATTTTCAACGATTTTATATTGTTTGAGCTGTACCGTCAAAGTATCTCCAGGTTCATACCTTGGATATGCTTTTTTGATTCTTTTAAGAAGTGTTTTAACCCCGACAACCGATGCTATGGAAAGAATCAAATAAAAAAAGATCACACCAAGCAATACACTTGGCGACTGGAAGAGCACATCTCCTTGTGCCACCTCAACAAACTCAGAACTTGCACCATTGTTACCCAAACTGACCAAAAATCCCATTGTGACAGCGATACCGTTATTGGCAATATGGGCAATAATAGCTGCATAAATGGAATTGGTGATCTGCACCAGATATGAAAATACCAGTCCAAGTACTATCGGACCAAATAGGTTTTGTGGATTGAAATGAAAAATTCCAAATAGAACAGCACTGAAAATGGCAGCTGCCTTTAAACTCATCTCATTCTCATAAGCGTTCAAAATCATACCCCTGAAAAAAAATTCTTCGCAGATTCCAGCCGTAATCGCTATCACAAAGAAAAGAAGTATGAACTCCAGGCCGCTTTCTGCGGTTGGAATAGGCGCCATGATAGAAGAACTGAACATTTCAATTATGAAAACAGCGATAAGGTTCACAAGGGCGATTGTGGGCACTAGAAAAACAGCTAACAAGATGATCTTAATCGTCACTTTGAATGGTAACTTGTTCAGTCTAAACACACTTTTCATATCTTTTTTTGTAACAAATGCGTAAATCAAAATCGGCAAAAGCAGTATACCATATTCAGTGATCAACAGTCCTTTGATGACATCAAGACTCTGGACATAAGCACCAAAGGTGAGAAATACAACCGCGAGTATAATAAAAATAGCATTTGCTTCATTGATTTTAAAATGGTCTTCTCTCATGATGCCTCCTTTATTTTATGGATTCAGATAGCGAGATACTGCTTTTTGCACTTAACAGTCTAATATAACTTTCGATACCATCCATCAACACTTTATTATCAAAATTGAACCTGGAACTGTGAAGTGGATATACATGACCTTTTGTCTCATTATATGACCCAACGAAATAAAATAGTCCCGGAACTGCTTCTTGATAATATGAAAAGTCTTCACTGATCATTTGAGGTTTGATCAGTTCACATTTATCACCACATATTTTCCAGAATTCATCAAATAAGTTCACATCATTGACTACTGGAGGATACATATCTCTGACTTCAAGTTTTATTTCTATTTCATATGCGGATGCGATGCCGCTCAAATAGGTTTTCATTCGGCTAACCATTTTGTTATATACTTCTTGGCTGAAAGTTCTCAAAGTCCCTTCCATCCTTACATTTCCGGCAATTATATTACGTCTTTCCCCACCGACAACTTTACCAATCGTCAAGACAACAGGATCAGTTGGTTCCACGTTGCGAGAGGCGATGGTCTGAAGACCCAGCAAGCATTCACTTGCAATCACGAGACCGTCTATCCCGGTGTGTGGCATTGCTCCATGTGCTGATTTCGCAACTATATCAATGTCGAACTCACCCGTCATCGCCATCATTGGTCCTGGGCACAAGGCTATTTTTCCCTGTTCTATTCCAGGAAAAATATGGACACCATAAATCTCATCAACTCCATATTCTTTTAAAATACCTGATTTCACAATATTTTCAGCCCCACCAGGCCCCTCTTCAGCAGGTTGGAAAATCATAACGATATCATCGTTGACTTCAACAGTATCTCTTGTCAATAAATTCGCAAGACCTATGAGCATGGACATGTGCCCATCGTGGCCACAGGCATGCATGAACCCATTATGGGTCGAATGCGCTTCGAAATCACTCTCCTCAGACACGGAAAGTGCATCTATATCCGCCCTGAAAGCAATCGTTTTACGAGGATTTCTTCCTTTGATCAAAGCAATGATTCCTGTATTGTCCACAACTTCATAAGGGACTCCCAGTGATGAGAGCTTATCTTGCAACCACTTGGATGTTTTATATTCTTCAAGTCCTGGTTCGGGAATTTGGTGTAGGCATCTTCTCGTTTCGAAAACATCCTCTTCTATTGTTTTAAGCAGTCTGTTCATCTCTGACATCCTTTCCTCTGAATTACATATCACTCTATTTTATAATATTCCAATCCAGTATTCAATAGTACTAAAAAAACGCCCTGTCTTCAATCATCGAAGTCAGGGCGTTTACCTATTTAATCCACGAAAGCAAATACGTGGTCGATATTTCTGAAATAATCCCCATAATTGAGGCCATATCCTACAATGAACTTGTCAGGAATCTCAAAACCTACATAATCAGGTTCATACACGACTTTCCTTCTGGAAGGCTTATCGAGCAACACACATGCTTTAACGCTCTTAGGATTTCTTTTTGATAGAATCTCTATCACGCCAGTCATGGTAAGTGCAGAATCAGTGATGTCATCCACTATGAGCACATCAAACTCGGTAAGATCCACGTTGATGTCTTGAACCACTTTGACTGTACCCGTGGTATGTTCATCATGTCCATAACTTGAAGTGGTCATAAACTCTATACGAACTGGCAAATCAATTTTTCTGACCAAATCCGCTGTAAATATAAAACTGCCTTTAAGCAGTGAAATCACAAGTAGGTTTTTATCTTTATAGGCTTCTGTAATCGTTTTTCCGAGTGAAACCACACGTTCTTCAATTGCTTCTCTTGATAATAAGACTTCTCTGCGCTTATTCTCAATACTCATCACATACCTCCATTAGTCTTTCTCATTTTTTATTCTCTATTCTATATCAATTGAGATACTTTTTCAAGACACATAATGCCAATTGAATATATTACAAGAAATTAATTGTTGCCCATCTTATTTTAATTGATAATACACGGATATCAATAGTACAATGAGAATAGTTGAATATAGGGGGAAATAAGATGGAACATGTCACAAAACAAAAAAAAGCGATTTCGATTGAGACATTTGTTTTTTTAATTGTTTCTGGGGTTGTCTTCGGATATCTTGCGACTGAAATGGGAGTCGATAAGATGTTCAACACCATAATGAACACAGCGCATTACCTTTTGCTCGATGTTGTGTTTTTTATTATGGCAGTTGCTGTATTGGCAGGTGCATTTGCTGCACTTTTGTCAGAATTTGGTGTCGTAGCATTGATCAACAAAATCATCTCACCAGTAATGAAACCTCTTTACGGATTACCAGGTGCCGCTTCCCTTGGAATGCTCACCACATATTTGTCGGACAATCCAGCTATTATTGCTCTTGCCCATGACAAAGGTTTCAAAAAGTATTTTCATGATTATCAACTCCCTACATTATGCAATCTTGGAACTGCATTTGGTATGGGACTTATACTAACTACATTCATGATTGGACTTGGAGATGGTGTAGAGTATATGATTCCTGTTCTCATCGGCAATATCGGTGCGATCATCGGAAGTATAGTCAGTGTCCGCATTATGATGGTATACTCCAAAAAGTATTATAATGTTGGCAAAGTAGAAATGGAAATCATCCCTGCAAATGACAACCTCAACAAACTCCGAGAAGTTCGAGTAGGTAATGTATTTGAACGCGTCCTCGACGCTACACTTGAAGGTGGTAAATCAGGTGTTGAACTTGGACTTGCGATTATCCCTGGTGTTGTCATCATCTGTACACTTGTTATGATCTTTACTTTCGGACCTGCAGAAACCATTGATGGTGTTGCCATCTATACAGGAGCCAAGAAAGAAGGTGTGGCGCTATTCCCTAAAATCGGTGAGTTGTTCAGCCCGATTCTTAAACCTTTGTTCGGTTTTGAAAGCGCTGAAGCCATCGCATTTCCTATCACTGCACTTGGATCTGTAGGCGCGGCTATGGGACTTGTCAAAGATTTTATAACCAGAGGACTTGTTGGACCAAGTGACATTGCTGTATTTACTGCCATGGGTATGTGCTGGAGCGGTTATCTCAGCACTCACGTCGGCATGATGGATGCTCTTGGTGTCAGAAAACTTTCTTCAAAAGCAATTTTTTCCCATACCATAGGAGGCATCATGGCTGGCATATCAGCTCATTACCTCTACTTGTTGTCAACTATGATTCTATAATGATAAAGAGCATCCAGGCGACCCCACAAGGTCACGTGAATGCTCTTTTTATATTTGCTCTTTTGCAATCATGAGCCCCATGATTTTTTCCACCAATGGTACAAAAAGCATTGATGACGGTACTGCTATGATATATCCCATGATAAAGGATTGACCCCAGGCTGAAAGAAAATATCGGTCCATACCTTGATTGATCAAAGTCATGAAAAATGATATGGAGAGTGAAATGCCTAGAGAAGCCAAGGCATTGAATAGTATAAATTGTGTCACTTTGTTTAAACGCATTGATTTACCCCGCTGAATATTTTTGTCACTAGAAACATTATACCCAATCTATGGAGTATTTCAATTTTTTTGTTAAATACTTACAAATTCACTTTTTATTTTGTAAGATGAATTTTATTTCCTTTAAGAGAATTATGATTTTATTCAGCGCAAATTGTATGGAGACGAGCACCAAGAAAAAAAACGCTATTCCAACCCATTCCAGTCTTAAATCACCCATATAAGCTCCTATCTTAATCAGTAGTTCTCCAGATCGAATTCAAACACTTCTTTGTCTGATATAGCATCCACATTGATTCGATTCAAATGCAACGAAGGAACTGAAATCCTATTCTCAAGTCCATCGCTGACAAATCTTCGCTGCGGATTTTTTTCATATTCATCAAGCCACCAAGACAATTGCATATCGCCATCACCACTTTGAACCCGGTGAACACCACTTTTGTTGAAGTCCACATGATAAACAGGTACATATGGCTTCCAGCCGACTCTGAGTACCGTGTGGTTACTGTATTCAAACCCTTCAAATTGACCTTTGAGCACGTAGGGTCTCAGATCATCATTTTGTGGGCTTTTTCCATAAGGAAGAGCCAATGACTCCATCACTAATTTTTCGTTCAGATTGTTGAAATGTGTCGTATTTTTGCCAAGTGCTCTTTGAATGCCCTCTGCATCCAGTTTAGTCAGATCTTCGTGATTGTAGGCATGATTGCCAATTTCATAACCATGATCGAACAAGTATTGTAATTTTTGCTCGATATACTTGGGCTGACCAAAAGGATTGCCGGCATTGAGATAAAAAATAGCCGCTTTTCCAAATGTTGGATTATCAATATAAAATGCGTCCAATATTCCAAC
This sequence comes from Clostridiales bacterium, assembly GCA_021107455.1. Lineage (GTDB taxonomy): Bacteria > Bacillota > Clostridia > Peptostreptococcales > Acidaminobacteraceae > Fusibacter_D. The sequence goes on from JAIOSU010000198.1 coordinate 35,652, forward strand.
GACGCAATCTGGATCGATTTCCAGACCGTCCTCAGTCTCCAAATAATTAAAATTCGATCTGTGTCCATCGTCGAATGTCAGTACCACAGGTGTTCTCCCAGCCTCAATGTCAAAATTGCCGTCGATGTAATCCTTCATGCTGACTGCGCTGAACCCCATATCAAACAATCTCTGCAAATCGCTCTTAAATGACTCTATGGTCCTGGAATAAGTAGTGTTTGTTTCACTGAGGTTGTGATACATGACAATCATGATTTCACCGGATTCGTCAGGTCTTACCATTTCATAATCCAGCTCTTCCACTACTTCAATCGCATCAGGCTCCTCGCTATCGTCAGAATCTACAACTGGTTCTTCAATAACAGGTTCCTCAATAACAGGTTGTTCAACAATCGGCTCTGGGATGATATCATCATCTGTCTTGACCAACACTTCGTTTCCACAACCAACTAAAAAGACCACTAGGATCCACGTCCACCATCCTCTTACCAACAGTTTTTTCATTATGCCCCCTAAAATTGTCATTCGTTGTCTATATTATAACTTGAAATGTACCTATAGTCCAAGTTAAGATTTCATTTTGAGTTTAATATGATTTTATGCTATACTATTGCTTGAACATCTGTTCAATCCAACGCGCAAGGAGGGATTTATTTGTGAAAATAAGTCCAGATCAACAACTGAAATCCAAAATAAAATTATTGTATATTATCAATCAATTTTCCGTACCACTCACAAACCAACAATTGACTGATTTTGTACTTGAACATGATATTATGAATTTTTTCGATTTGCAACAATATCTGACGGATCTTGTTGCTACTTCTATGCTCGAATATTCAAGCAGCGAGGGAGAAAATTATTATATCATCACAGAAAGTGGAAAAAACACACTGGAACTTTTTTCCGATAGGGTTTCACAATCACTCCGCAGGACCATCAACGACATTGTGGATTCGAAGAAAAAATCTTTTGTGATCAAAACTAATATTTCGGCTGATTATACCAAAGAGGATGACAATGATTATATGGTTCATCTTTCTGTAAAGGAAGGCATCTATACATTGATGGACATCAAAGTCAATGTGGTGTCCAACAAACATGCCAAACAAATTTGTGAAAACTGGGAGAAAAAAGCCCAGTATCTTTATGGTGATATCTTAAATAAGCTGGTTGATGATTCAGATTTGTAGGAGCGTCTATGAGAACTAAAATTGCACTATCCGTTTTTTTGACAATAGCACTCAGTTACTTCAATGTTGATATCATTCCACTTGACACACCACTCAAATACTCTTCTCTTCCCACTTTTTACAGCACTTATGAAACTCTGGATCGAGATTTGTTCATACGAAACCAGGGCACTGCCAATACCTGCTGGGCTTTTGCGGCAAATTCTCTACTCGAGATTTATTTGCTCAAAAATCATGGAACTCTTGAAAATTTTTCAGAAACACATATGATAGAAAATTCCCCTATTCCGACAAGCGCACTTTCCGGAGGACGCTTCAATATTGCGATGGGTTATTTTCTCAACAGAATTGGACCAGTTGACGAAACAGGCATCCAAAATTATTATGTAAAATCTTATGTCCAGGCCAACGACGATATGAATCTGACCAAACAATTGATCAAGAAACATGGTGCAGTTGTCACTTCAATTTTTTATGACATATCGAGATCTGGTTTTTTTAGTGAAGACACTTCCTCATATTTCAACCCATCAAGAAGCAATCCAATCACTCATGACGTAATTCTAATCGGTTGGGACGATTACTATGATCGCAACAACTTCAGGAGCAAGCCTCAACGGAATGGTGCTTTCATAGCACAAAACAGTTTTGGAAATGATTGGGGTCAGCACGGTCTTTTTTATATCTCCTATGAGGATGTTCATGTCCTCGATACCAATTACGCTATCGATTCTGTTGAACCTATGACTCAAAATTCAAATGTATACTTTTACGATGAAACCGGAGTCACTCATTTTGAGGGGTTTCCAGAAGTCGAAGAAATCTATGGTATCAACAATTTCATTTCCAGTTATACCGGTACTGATCAGGTAGAATATCTGACCGGCATAGGGATATACACTTCCGAACCCGATACAAATGTCACTCTATTTGCAGATGCCACCAAATTTGATCCTAAGAATACAGACCTAAATGTTCCCGTGGGACAAATAACATTTGATTTGCCAGGTTACCACCGCTTCGATCTTGAAACGCCATTTGAACTGATTGGTGGTGCTCCATTTTATATAGGAGCAAAAGTAAGTGGCTCAGGACCATTCGTGTTCCCTATTGAAGCTCCCTATCCGGGTATGGACTATGAGGTTTTCGCATCGGAAAATGAAGGGTATATTGGCTCGAATTTCTCATCAGGAGAATATTACTCAATATTTGAATTCAGAAATCAAGGCAGTCTAGCGATTAGAGCCTACACTGTCACAAAGTGATAAAAGACTCCCATGACCAGGCTTGAACACCTCTAGTCATGGGAGTCTCTTTTTATTGCTTCAAACTCATGATTCTCATTCTGGCCGAACCGACCATATATAGTGATCCGAAAACCACAATCAATGATTTTTTTTCACTTAATTTCATTTGTTCCATACCAAAATCGACTGCTTCTTCAATATTTTCAAAAGTACCGATTACTGGAACGGAACCAATACGACTTGAAAGTTCCTTTGCATGAAGCGCTCTAGGATTGTCAGGAGCAGTTGTAATCACTTCATCAAGATAAGGTGATATCTCATGCAACATCGCTTCGACATCCTTGTCTGATAGAACACCCATGACACCAATAACATGATATTGCTCTTTAAGTGGTTTTAAACTCGTTGCAAGGCCTTTGATCCCATGAAGATTGTGTGCTCCATCGATGATGATTAAAGGCTCTCGGGATACCACTTCCATTCGGGCTAACCAAGTTGTCTTTCTAAGACCCTCAACAAGGCTTTCATGGGACACATCAAAACCATGGTATATTTTCAAAGCTTCGATGGTTTCTATAGCCACAGCCGCATTTTGAGCTTGATAGGATGCAATCAGACCAAGTTCATATCGATTTCCTTTGAATTCAAAAACCAAATGATTCAGGTTGGTCTCCAGCACTTTCAAACTTTTGAAATCAGCCTGGATCAGATTATTGTTTTGAACGGAACAAACCTCTTTAATGACAAGTTCAGCACCACTCACCTGTGGATGCATCACGGTGATTCCATCCTTTTTGATGATCCCAGCCTTTTCATAAGCGATTTTCTCAATGGTATCCCCAAGATACTCCACGTGATCCATATCAATTGGAGTAATCACAGAAACCATCGGTTGATCAATGGCATTGGTCGCATCGAGTCTACCACCCAGTCCAACCTCAAGAACGACGACATCACATTTGTGCTTTGCAAAGTATAGCATTCCAATTGCAGTGACGACCTCAAACTCAGTAGGATGATTGTAACCTTGCTCAAGCATCCAGCTTATTTTCTCCTTGACGGTTTCGGTAAGTTCACCAATTTCTTCATCAGTTATATAAACATTGTCAATCCTCATCCGTTCATTGAATGTTTCAATAAACGGTGATGTATAGAGACCGGTTTTATATCCCGCCTCAATAAGGATATGACTGATCATGGAAGATGTAGATCCTTTTCCATTAGTTCCTGCAACATGAACAAATTTCAGGTTCTTTTGTGGATTTCCAAGGGTGTCAAGGAGGGTCTTGATATTTTCAAGACCAAGCTTGCTACCAAATTTGTAAGTACTGTGTATAAATTCCAATGCTTTAGCATAATTCATCTGTATGCCCTCACCTATAATTTGCCTGCGATTGAAGCGATTCTACTGTTGATTGTATCAAGCAGTTCCTCGTATTTGATTTGCTTTTGACGCTCTTCTTCCAGTAGGAAAGCCGGAGCTTTACTGACAAAGCCTTCATTTCCTAACTTTTGAACAACTCTGGACACTTCTTTTTCCAGTTTGGTCTTCTCTTTTACAAGGCGTTCCATTTCTTTGGTATAATCTATCAAATCATCAAGTGGCAAGTATAGTTCCGCCCCATAAATCACTGCAGATACCGCATCTTCAGGAATCAAGTCTTTGGAATTCACTTTGGAGACCTCTGAACATGATGCTAAAGTAATCAAATACTCTGATTGATCTAGAATCAAATTGCCAATGGTCTCATCAGAAGCAAGAATCATACATTTTGCTTTTCTTGATGGAACAACATCCATCTCAGCACGCACATTTCTTAAATTTTTGATGGCTTCCATTACAATTTCCATATTCTTTTCTGCTTCAAGATTGATCCACTCAGTACCACTGACCGGCCAATTGTCTCTGACCAGCATATTGTTTCCGTTAGGCATGAATTTCCAAATTTCCTCAGTGATGAAAGGCATAAAAGGATGAAGCAATCTCAATATATCTTTGAGAACCTTTACGAGAATTTTTTGAACGGTCTTTTTAGCATTCTCATCAGTGCCATAAAGTCTTTTCTTAGCTAATTCAATATACCAGTCACAGTAAGAATTCCAAGTGAACTCATATATTTTTGTCGCTGCGATACCGAGCTCGAATTTTTCAAGTGCAGTAGTGATTTCATCAGTCACGGTAGAAAGTTTTGACATGATCCATTGGTCTGCCAAAGTGAACTCTTCTGAACCATCAAAATGAAGCACCGCACCATCAAGTCCCATAATGACAAATCTGGAAGCATTCCAAAGCTTGTTGGCAAAGTTTCTCGAATTCTCCACTCTTTCAAGCTGGAATTTGAGGTCATTGCCTGGACTGTTGCCGGTCGCAAGCATGAATCTCAGTGCATCGGCACCGTATTGGTCGATGACATCAAGGGGATCCACACCATTTCCAAGAGACTTGCTCATCTTCTTGCCATTCGCGTCTCTTACAAGGCCATGTAAGAACACATGATCGAATGGAAGCTCTCCTGTCATTTCAAGTCCCGAGAACACCATTCTGATGACCCAGAAAAATATGATGTCATAACCTGTAACAAGGACATTCGTAGGGTAGAAATACTCAAGTTCAGGAGTTTTAGTCGGCCAACCTAAAGTAGAAAATGGCCATAGTGCACTACTGAACCATGTATCGAGCACATCATCATCTTGCTTGAAGTGTGTGCCACCACAACTTGGGCAAACATCTGGCATTTCTTTTGCCACTACAATTTCAGGGCAAGACTGACAATAGTAAGCCGGGATTCTATGCCCCCACCATAATTGTCTTGAAATGCACCAGTCTCTAATATTTTCAAGCCAATTGTTATATACTTTGGTAAAACGGTCAGGGATGATCTTAAGTGATTCGTCCTTTACCACTTCCAGCGCTGGAGCAGCGAGTGGTGCCATGTGAACGAACCATTGGTCCGATACCCTAGGTTCTATAACCGTGCTGCATCTATAACACATGCCCACATTGTGAAGATGATCTTTGACCTGTACCAGATAACCTTCTGCCTCCAAATCTTTAACAATCGCTTTTCTGCATTCAAAACGGTCCATTCCTTCAAATTTTCCTGAATTTTCATTCATTGTTGCATCAGGATTGAAAATATTGATTTGCTCGAGATTATGACGCATACCGATTTCAAAGTCATTTGGGTCATGTGCCGGAGTTACTTTGAGGGCACCAGTTCCGAAATCTTTATCAACATAGTCATCTGCAATAATAGGCAGTTCACGACCAAACAAAGGCAAAATGCATGTTTTTCCGACCAAATGACTATATCTCTCATCATCTGGGTTAACTGCAACGCCTGTGTCAGCGATCATTGTCTCAGGTCGTGTTGTTGCGATTTCAAGAAACTCATCAGAGTCCTTCACAGGATACTTGATATGCCAAAAATGACCTGGTTTTTCTTCATGTTCAACTTCTGCGTCGGACAAAGTCGTCTTACAATCAGGGCACCAGTTGATCAATCGGTTGCCTCTATAAATAAGTCCTTTTTCATATAATTTCACGAACACTTCTGTAACGGCCTCATTACAACCTTCATCCATTGTAAAACGTTCTTTTTCCCAGTCACATGACGATCCCAACTTTTGCATTTGATTCACTATGATCCGACCGTATTCATCACGCCATTCCCAGGCACGTCTTAGGAACTCGTCTCGACCAAGATTTTCTTTGGTCAAACCTTCTTTTTCCTCAATGGACTTTAGAACTCGTACTTCAGTGGCGATGCTCGCATGATCCGTACCAGGAAGCCAAAGTGCTTCATAACCTTGTAGCCTCTTGAATCTGATCAAGACATCTTGAAGTGTTTGATCCAGAGCATGTCCCATATGCAATTGACCTGTGATGTTCGGTGGTGGCAAAACAATAGTATACGGCTTTTTGTCAGGATTGACGTTTGCACTGAACTGTTTCTTTTCGAGCCATTCGGCATAAATTCGGTCTTCAAAATCCTTCGGATTGTACTTGCTTTGCATAATTTTCCTCCCCATTTTTTACAATAAAAAAATCCATTCATCCCCATGAAAGGGACGAATGGATCGCGTTACCACCCTAATTCTGACACAACAAAAAATGTCAGCACTCATTAAATATAACGGTTATAACCGGATCTGCATACTTGATTTCAGCAGATCATCTCGGAAGCGACCTTCAACAATCTGCTCTGGATGGGTCTCTCAGCCGGTGAACCCCTCTCTCTTACAGTTACAATTGCCTACTCCTCTTCGTCATCAACAACTTATAAAATTGTTTTAATTATAATCAATTGTCCAACTCTTGTCAATATGCTAATATCATTCTAAACCGCTTCTAACGCATTCTTAACCTTAATGTCGGATAATAAATCAGGAGGTAATTATATGGATCGTAAAAACAGATTTTTAGGCGCCACTTTTGTCATTCTAGGTGCTGCACTCATTCTCAATTATTACAATATAATCTCTTTTGATATTTGGAGCCTTTGGCCAGTTGTTTTCATTTATTTTGGAATCAAGGCAGAGCGAGATTATTTTAATGGTCATGCGGGAAGTCGCAACTTGCTGTTAGGGTCTATCCTGATCATTTATGGTATTTATTTTCTAGCAGATGTCTTTTTAGGTTATCGAATTATGAATCTTCTCGGTCCATTGTTTGTTCTCGGACCAGCAGTTGGATTTCTGCAAATGGCCTATTATGGGCATAGAAGGAAAAGCAATTATCGTGTCGGTGTGATTTTGACAGTCATTTCAGCATTCATGTTCGTCGACAAACTATCTCTTATAAAATTTGACGTTTTGATCTATGTCGCATTCATATTCATCGGACTCTTCATGATGAGAAAGAATTCACATGACATTGATAATGAAGACAATGATTTTGAAGACGATACGCACCACCCTGATGAAAGATATTAACTAAAAAAATTGCCGGGACTGGATCATTAGATCCAGTCCCGGCAATTTTGTTTATTTTATCTCATTATAAAGTTTTACGATTTCTATCAAGAGGTCCACAGTCTTTTCCATAGATTGAACCGGAATATATTCAAATCTACCATGGAAATTGTGCCCACCTGTACACAGATTTGGACAAGGCAGCCCCATGTATGATAAACGGGCTCCATCTGTACCACCTCTGACAGGTACGATCAAAGGCTTTATGCCTATAGATTCCATTGCCTTTTGAGCGGTTTCTATAAGATGGAAATGAGGTAATACCTTTTCTCGCATATTGAAGTAAGAATCAATCAGTTCGAGTTCTACAGTTTTGTCACCATACTTGAAGTTGATGAAATGCTCTATCTCCTTGAATATGGCTTTCTTCTCCTCGAACTTTTGTAAATCATGATCTCGAATGATATATAGCATTTTTGCCTCTTCGACAGAGCCCTCAAAGTCATTCAGATGATTGAATCCCTCATAGCCTTCAGTATAAGCAGGATTATCAAATGTAGGCAGCATCTGATGAAATTCCATTCCGATCAGAAGTGCATTCTTCATTTTACCTTTTGCGGATCCAGGATGAATGTTCGTACCATTGATTTTAATTTTCGCTGTAGCCGCATTGAAATTTTCGAATTCTAGTTCTCCGAGTTCGCCACCATCAACAGTATAACCAAAATCTGCTCCGAGTCTTTCAAGATCGAATCGATCTGCACCTCTACCGATTTCTTCATCCGGAGTGAATGCGATTTTGATATTGCCATGTTTTATTTCCGGAGAATGGATCAATCTTTCCACCATGGATAATATCTCAGCGATTCCCGCCTTATTGTCGGCACCCAGTAAAGTCGTTCCATCCGTGACAATCAAATCCTGTCCGATATAATTTGTGAGATGTTCAAAATCATTAGGTGACATGATGATCTGCTTTTCACTATTCAGCACAATATCTTTGCCGTCATAATTTTCTACGATTCTAGCTTTGATGTTTGCACCGGAAAGATCCGGCGAGGTATCCATATGTGCTATGAAAGCCAAATTTGGAGCATCATTGTTATCTGAATTGGAAGGCAACTCTCCATATATGTAGCCATTCTCATCCATAATCACATTTGCAATGCCCATTTCTATCATTTCTCGAGTCAAATGCTCACCCAAGCTCTTTTGTTTATCAGTACTTGGACAGGTGTCGGAATCCGGATTGGATTCAGTGTCAAACGTTACATACTTTAAAAACCTTTCATGTACTTTAGTCATTGTGATATTGCCTCCTTGTTTTTTGAATATCTTGAAAGACCACTCCCCTGAAGGCTTCGGTCATTCGTTTGATTATAGGGTGTTCAGCTGAGGAATATGTTATATTGTCTATTTTTTTAATAGGAAGAATATGAATTGAAGTACCGGATATAAAACATGCCTCAAAATCCTCCAGTTCACTAATGTGAATGTCTCTTTCAACAAGCTCTATCTTCAAATCTCCTAGGATTCCAATAAGTTTTTCTCTTGTGATTCCCATAAGAATGGTCTCACTCTTAGCCGAGATCAACCTTTCATCTTTTATAAAAAATAGATTGGACCGGCTGCCCTCTGAGAGGATGCCCTCTGAGTTGTGCAACAACACTTCATAAACTTGTTCTTTTTGCCTGAGCTCGGCAATCTTGTTGACATACCCTTCATAAAATACTTTGGCATGTGGATTTTCACGTACGACCTCGGTCGTCATGACATCCACGCCTCTATTATACTCCACTGGAATCGGATATGAGGACTTTACGAAATATAGAATGGAGTGATCGATTCCATGGACTGATCTTCCTACTTCAAGTCTTATATTATTGTTCATTATTCCAGTTGATTCCACTAATTTTCTGATGGCCTCATAATAATCCTTTTTATGAAAGTTTGATGGATACCCCACAAGTTCAAGAGAATGTTCCAATCTTTCCATATGAGCTTCGAAAAAAAGCGGTATTCCTTCCATCAATCTGATAACTTCATATACAGGTGGATTTTCAAAATTCAAAGTGTTGTCATCTGCTTTGACATCACCACTCAACCAATACATCTGATGAATCCTATTGATCATTTTTATGCCTCCATGTAGTGTATTCCAAAGATATTATACCATATTCAACACATAAAAATACGCCTTGAGAACTCCCAAGACGCATAATTATTATTTATTCAGTTCTAATAGCTTCAAGTGCACTGAGCTTCGTAGCACGTACTGCTGGATAGTATCCTGCGATCAATCCTATGATTGTCGAGAAACCAAGTCCAAGAAGTGCTAACCAAGCGGGTATATAAGAAAGGATCTGCGGACCATAATAACCAGTATCCCCTGACATTCCAGATATCACAGAGTTGATTATGAATGATACACCATAACTAAATGCAATCCCAAGTATTCCTCCAAAGAATCCAAGCATTGCCGCCTCAAACAAAAACAATCTTTTGATGTCTTTGAGTTGTGCTCCAATGACTTTCATTACGCCGATTTCCTTGGTACGCTCATAGATGGACATCACCATGGTATTGGTTATTCCAATGGCAGCAATAAATAATGAGACGGCACCGATTCCACCCAAAATGGCTTGAATCATGGCAGATGTCTTTTTCATGTTTTCAAGAGCATCTGTCAAACTGTAAGCTTCAAATCCCATCGCTTTAATTTGGTCTTGAACTTCCTGAACGTTCTTCACATTATCGACACTGACTTTCATTTCATCATATTTATTGACCTTTTCATTGCTTTTAGGCTTTCTACCAGCCCCACCATTGCCTCCATTACCGTCATCCGTTTTATTTTTTCTGTCGAAATCCGCTTTGAGTTTTTCAAAAGTCTCATAATCCATGAAAATATCCCATGCATATGTCCAGTCTGTTTCACTGGTAACTCCTGTAGGGTTTAGAATATATCCTCTTGGCCTGCGCCCCTCATAATATTGGGATGATGGCAAAAGTTCAATTTTGTCCTCAAAAATATTGATTTGCGGTGGATTTCCATATGGATTTCTAGACTGGGGATCATAAAAATTTTGAGCAACCTGAAAACCGAACAAAGCCTCGTATTGTCCCTCCACAGAAGGCATGACGCCTTGACTGAGTTTGATGTTCATCAGAGCCAGTTTACTCAGGTCAACAGCTTTCACATTGCTGTAATTCTCATATTTACCGGCATAGATCTTTGAATCGAATCGCTTGAAACCTATTGCAAAATCCACATGATCCATACTTTCAATCATTGATATGGTCTCGTCATCCAAGTAAACTTGATCCGTACCAGTCCCTGATGAATCCCCTGGCATAGCTTCATACATTCTGTAATTGTAGATATCGATCATTGTCAAACTGCCATATTCTTCGAGTTGTTGCTCAAAGGCTTTGTTCATGCCAAGTCCCAAAGAGACCATGACAACTATGGCAGCCGTTCCTATAACGACACCGAGGACGGTTAAAATAGTTCTAGCTTTTCGACGCAATAAATTCTTAATGCCCATCAAAGCCAAATCTATACTATTCATCCAATGCCTCCAATTCTTTTGCGAGTCTTTTCTTCTTTCTCGATCTTAAAATGAAAAAAAATACAATTGCAAATAGTATTGCAGCACCTATCGCATATTTGACCCATCCATTATTTGAGGGTTCTTCTATTGGCATGCCAGGATCAATCGGTCCACCTGGAAACTCACCATCGAAGACAGGTGCTTCAATTACGGAGTATGAGAAGTCCTTTTCCACAGTGGAGATATTACCGAGTGCATCTTCAAAGGAATAGACAAGTTTACCTTCAAACAGCCCCATTTCCTGGGCGAAAATTTGAGCGGAAAAATAATCACTGCTACCAGCTTCAAAGTTTCCGACAAAATAGCTGCCTTCATTGGTCTGAACTCCTTCGAGTTTGACCATCATGTTGTACATGGTCGATTTTCCCATGTTATAAAACTCTTGTTCAATATAGAAAGGTTGTCCGGAATAAATCTCAAAAGGAAGTACGAGCTCTGATGTCTCAAGTCTGACTGGTTGTGCAACCGCAACACTGAGTACTTCAGTTTCCTCAAAAGGATTGTTGTTCTGATCATATGCATTTCCGGAACTGTCTTCATATTCCATTTTTGTGGTCAAAGCATATATTTTGACATTGGCATCAATTTTTGTTTTCAAGCTGATGGTATGTTTTGCAACTTGATTTGGTCCGATGTTTGATACAAAGAACGAACTTGATGAATCTACCGGTGTGAATACATTTTCCTCACTGCTGAGCGTCACTTTGATGTTTCTGGTTCCAGCCACGCTACTCGTATTTTTGATCCACAAATCCAGTGTGAAATCCTGACCCGCATAAACATAGTCATCACCATAATCATATCTTTCAACGATCAATTTTGGCTTGCTTGCTCCACCTGATTCACCATCTGATTTTCCCAACACATATATTCCAACATATTCAGATGTGGATTGCTTGTCTTCAGGACTCTGTCCAACTGCATAATAACTTGTCTCAATATAAGAGTGATAGCTTTCAGTCACAGTTTCACTCTTTGCCATCATTTTAAATGTCACGGTTCTTCTTTCACCAGGTGCCAATCCTTTCAAAATGACTTTAGAATTTGATTTTGCTATAAACTCTTGCGGATAGTTATAATTGACCTCCACGTTCTCAAGAGTGGATTGACCAGTATTGAGAACATCAAAAGTCACATTGAAATCTTTGTTTACCCAGATTTGATCGGGTATTTTAAGTTCATCAATGTGGAGTTCGGCTTCAATATCCTCCGCTCCTGCCAAATTCAAATACACAGTAAAATCTTTGGTGTAGCTGCCACCAAAATCATCAATATAAGAAACATTGACTGAAAGTGGAAATGTTCCAGTTCCTACGTCCTTGCCGGATATGATATTGAAATAGACAAGTTCAGTGCTTCCCGCTCGGAGTTCCTGAAGAGATTTCGTATCTGCATCATTATATAAAATCACGCCTTGATTTGAAAAACCGCTGACACTGATTCTCATATCTTTTGCTGAGATGGTTCCAGTGTTTTTAAGATTGAGTACTACTGCATTTGGTTGGTCTGGCTTGATTGTATTATCTGTGTTGGTTGTTCCCATGAGTCCTATGATTGGTTCGATATTGTTGTTGACCACTTTTACGTATGCCTTCTCTGTAGAACTGTACGTTTGATCGTAATAGTTGTAATAATCGAAAACGACATCGAATTCATAAATTCTGGAATCCGCCGTCGGGCTTACTTCCACATCAAATATGGCTTCTGCTGTATTATTAGGATTAAGATAAGTCACAGTTTTGCTGAGTGTTGTGATATCACTTCTGAAAGGATGATCTCCTTTTAGGGTTACTCTGATCATTCTCGCTGCCATAGATGAGACATTTTTCATCTGCACAGTGTAAGTGCTCTTCTCCCCAGCATTCACAACTTGTGTGTCCGCACCGGGCACAAGTCCGATAATCGGCTTATATGAATCAAACTCCGCATATGAATTACCACCTATTAGTGTGGTCATCAGCAAACAAATGATCATTAAAATTGATAGTCTTGATTTCATTTTTCATCCCTCGATTCTTAAATTTTTACATATGTTTCTTCGTATGGTTTGATATACTTCTCCATAACATCGTCTTCTTCTCTATTTTCAATACTTTGTATATCCCCGTCTCTTATATGTATGACTTTATCAGCATACAATGCCACTTCCGGGTCGTGTGTGACAATAACTATGGTTTGTTCTTTTTCTCTGGCCATTTTCCACATGATATGCATGATTTCTATGGATGTTTTAGTGTCGAGATTTCCAGTCGGTTCATCAGCAAAGATAATCTCTGGAGCACCAACAAAAGCTCTTGCGATTCCAACACGCTGCTGTTGACCACCGCTCATTTGAGTCGGTCTGTGTTTATATCTGTCTTTAAGCCCCACCATTTCAAGATGCTTAAGTGCGATTTTTTCTCTTAAGATTCTAGGTGTGCCTCTAAATATGAGTGGCATAGCAACATTTTCAAGCGCCGTAAGCGCAGTCATAAGATTATAGGATTGAAATATGAATCCGATATTTTTTTGCCTGAATTTAGCAAGCCTTTTTTCACTCATTTTTTCAATGGCTTCACCTTTGATTTGAATGGTTCCCCGACTTGGTTTCTCAAGCCCTGCCATCATATTCAAGAGTGTGGACTTACCTGAGCCTGAAGTTCCCAGCACACAACAGATTTCACCTTTGTGTATGTTCAAATCAATCTTATTGAGTGCAACCACTTTTTCGGTCCCGATTTTGTACACTTTTCTAAGATCTTTGATTTCAATTATGACTTCTTTGGGATTTGACATCGAGTCCTCTCCTTTCTCTAAAATTGTCGTATTAATTTTATCGTTTAAAGATTAACATTCTCACTGGAATTTCATTAAAATTTCATTAAATATATTCAAAAAGTCCTGAAAATGAAATAAAATCACTAAAATGAATGCTGCAAATCCAGCTACGGCACCAAGAAAAACAAATCGATCCCTGACTTTGTTCTTTCTATACTGTTCAAGTTCTATCTCCCAAGCGTACTTTTGATCGGATTTCTCATTAATTTTTTCTGGCTCCTGAACTGGATTCCTCATGGCAAGTTGTGACTGTTTGAGTATGTCTCGTTTGCTCTTCTCAAATTCAAGTTGTTCCAA
>JAIOSU010000244.1 GCA_021107455.1 Clostridiales bacterium
ATGAGAAAACGTTTAGAAATCTTGGTATTGAAGTCACAAGTGACCCTGAATTTTCATCTGACAGTTTATTCTATAACAATTAAAAATTAAACGCCTTCGAAGCAAAATTGCTTGAAGGCGTTTTTTTTATTGTTCGTATACAATGGCTTTTGATGGACATTTTTCTGTGACGTGCAATAATCTATCATGATAAGAATGCAATTTGTCACTCGCAATAGTAACCGCTTTGGTCCCCTTCATCTCAAATAATTCAGGGATGGCTTTGACACATATATGACAACCGATGCACGCTTCGGAAACGATTTTAAAAGCTTTAGACTCATCTGTTGACAACTCACCCTCTTTAATGAACTTTCCGATGACAAAAGCCATCACAAAAATTGCAAGCACAGTGAGGATCCACCTTGTCACCATGAATTCCATACCTAAAAATTTTACTTCATTGGCTAGCATTGGAACTTTCACGACCGCCCAAGCGCTAAGTATGATAACCACATTGGAGATACTCGCTCCTTTTTTAAGAAGTGCTTTTGCGATAGGAAACGCAGCATAGATTGGTCCCGCTGAAACGCTACCAAGTGCAAGCGTCAACAGATAACCCTTGAATCCTGATTTTTTTCCGATGCCTTTCATAATGACTTCTTTAGGAATCCATGCCTCTATCACTACCGTCAAAAGGAAAATAACCGGTAATACCATAATCATCTCTTTGAAGTAATAGCCACTATTTCCAAGTGCTGTCGTCGCAATATCCGGTCTCACTATCAGTAGTGAAATATAAACCAATATGACGAATGAAAGTAATTTGTTTCTTTTGATTATGGATGTAGCATTCATCATAAAATCACCCCCATGGTAAGTGCTATACCCACTGCCAAAAAGAAGCTGAGAATGTTTCTTGAAATGGCGAATTTAGTGCCAAAAGTGCTTTTCTCGAGTGGAAATGTTACAATTCCAACCATTGTAAGCGTTGTCAGAAACGCCACTGCAGGTACTATACTCGCACCGACATTAACCAGCGATCCAATAAGAGGAAATGCCACAAAGGCAGGTATAAGCGTCACACTCCCTACCAAAGCCGCAATGATCACAGCTGAATTTTCATTTGCATTTCCTAAGGTGGTTTTAATGAGTTCTGGTGGAATAATCGTAAGAACAAGCCCAATAAGCATTATGATTGCAATAATTTGACTGAGCATACTCCCCATCATACCTCTTGATTTTTTCATGGCATCAATTGTTTTGTCTTTGTTTTTTACAAATGAAAATGCTGCCAATATAGTCGTGACAATCAAAAAACTGAGTGTAAATAAATCCATTGCGTCTCCTCCATATGCTTGATATGTACACAGTATATAGGTATAATCAACTAAAAGGTGTTACCTATGTCACACATCAGGAGAAAAACATGCAAAGTAAAACCATATTGAATCAATTAAAAATCTCGCCTCTTCACGTCTTTGATCAGACTACTCTTCATGAATGGCTGAACACTGGAAAGTTACACATAGCAAAATACGGAAAAGATCAAGTGATTCATTTTGAGGGTGACATTTGTGATAAAATGGAGATCCTCTTGTCCGGAAAAGTTGCCATAAAACACATCACTGAAGATGGCAACGTCATGAACATCGCTGAATTCAACAAAGGTGATTTACTTGGAGGCAACCTTTTGTTCACAAAAAAGCCTTATTACCCTATGATGATTATTGCCATTTCAGATGTGGAAGTGCTCACCATCAAGAAAGACCAACTTTTCGAAATGCTTTCCGAATACCCCATGTTCCTAAAGGCTTATCTTGAACTGACGTCCGAAAACACTTTCATTCTCAGCTCGAAGATCAAACTTCATGTCAACCTGACCCTTAGAGATCGGTTGCTGATTTATCTTAAAAATGAATCTAAGCATCAGATGAAGAAAACAATCACCATTCCAGAATCAAAAAAAGCTCTCGCTGAAAAGTTGGGCGTAGAACGCACATCCCTTTCAAGAGAACTTAAAAAAATGAAAGATGATGGTTTGCTTGAATTTGATTCAAAAACCATCACCTTGCTTTTTTAGTATTTTTAGTTTTGAGGTGCAGGTGCCTTGATGACTAAAAGCTCCAGTACCTCATCATGTAAATTTTTGACGTTCATTTTTACATTGAATGGGATTTTCAGTAAAGTGCCACTTTCATAAACATTGACCGGTTCGTCACCAAGTCCGATAGATAGCGTACCTGTAAGGACTGTCATATAAACTGTTGAATTGGAAAAATGTTCTGGAAGTCCCTCTCCATTATTCAAAATCATATGATTATAATGTACATTCTCGTCATGGATTACTTTCTCTATGACTTTTTCTTTACCTTTAGCCAATTTGAATACTTGTTCGACCATTTGGACACATCCTTTCATCTTATTAACTAGATGATATTACTTCTTCAAGTGAAAGTCAGTGATAATTGTTACGTAATCACTTGGTCCAGCGGCACCATCTAGACTCAATCCAATCAATGCCACTGAATATAAGCAATCCCATCAGACTCAAACCTACAATTCCTGCAAACATCGCCAGATAATCCACCATAATCCAATTGTTCATGATATAGTAACCAATGCCATACGTGGTCGCATAGTTTTCACCAAGGAAAAGTGCAGACATTGCAATACCTATGCTGATTCTAAGTGAACTCAAGAGCTTCGGCAAAATGCTAGGGAAAATGATATGTCTGATCTTGTCCCATGAATTGAGTCCGAGTGATTGTGATGATAAATGGACTTCCAGAGGAATCGCTTTGATGCCATCTCTGACACCAATCATGATTTGAAAGACGATTATAGAGAAGATCAAAACGATTTTAGAGGTATCCCCTAATCCGAATAAAATCATGAATACAGGTAAAAAAGCAATCTTGGGAATTGGATATGCCAAATAGACGATTGGACTGAGTATGGAGTCTCCCCATCTGAGAAGTCCCATTACCATACCGAGTGGAATCCCAATCAATAACGAGGCTGAAATGGCCACAACGATTCTATAAAAACTGTAAATCAAATGCATCAGCACCTGATCCATGTGTCTGACAAAATATGAAATTGTCTCAAAAGGTGCTGGAACCACTGCTGATTTTATGATTAGATCGAGTAACATCCATATTAGAAGTATTCCAAAAACCCCATACAACGTTTTTCCTATCCTCGCAACCCGTTTCAACATGAGGTCCGCCTTTCAAGTGCGCTACGCACTTCAATGCATTTCTCGTAGAAACTAGCTTCTTTCCTATGATCTGCCATCCCGACGTTCTCATTTTTTATTTTTTCCTTGATTTTTCCTTGTTCCATGATAAGGATGTTCTGTCCTAAAAAAACAGCTTCTTCAATACTATGAGTAACGAAAACCATAGACATGCTCTGTTCTAAAAAGATTTCAAGCACCAGATCCTGTATGGTTTCTTTGGTTAATGCATCGAGTGCTGAAGAGGCTTCATCCATCAAAAGGAGCTCAGGTTTTAGAACTAGAGTTCTTCCAATAGCTGCACGTTGTCTTTGTCCACCGCTGATTTGATGAGGATACTTGTGTCTGATCTCTGTGATGTTCAATCTTTCCATGATCTCATCGACACTCTTTTGGACGACTTCTTTTGGACGTTTTTGGGTGATGAGTCCAAGTTTTATATTGTTCTCTACAGTCTTCCATGGAAATAGTCCATAATTTTGTAGAATGATTCCTTTTCTTGAAGCTCGCGACTGATGCTCAATGGACCAAACCATTTCACCTTTTTCAAATGCAAGAAGCCCTGCCATAATATATAGCAGGGTGGTTTTACCGCAACCGGAAGGTCCAATGATTGCAGTGGTTGTATGTCTGAAAATATCCAGATCTATTTGATCGAGCACTTTTTCCTTTCCATAAGAAAATGAAAGGTCCTTAATTCTAAGCATCAGTTCACAAATTTCCTTTCAAACAAACTTTCAGCGTCTATATCAAAATCCTTACCGAGTACTTCACTGGTCCATTCAATGATGTTTTCCACATAAGCCTGATCTGGTAAATTGGTAAGTTTATATTCTGGCAAATCTATCAAATCTCTAATCTCAGGCTTGAGCTTCAATTTTTCTATCAGAATATCTCTTGCAAGACCATCATCCCCTTGAATGTCTTCCACAGCAAGATCTATTGCTCTATGATAAGCTTCAATTGCTTCAGACTTCTCCTTGATTGCTTTTCCGGTGAATACGAATACGTCTGGACAATACCCATCTTTTGTTTCGAAAATTCGTTTCTCAAGTCCGTCAAGTGTTCCCATCGTTGCAAGAGGCTCCGGAAAGATTCCCATGTCCACGTTGCCGTTTTTAATCATTTCCAGTCTAGCTGGAATTTCATTGATGTAAACTTTTTCAACAGTGTAATCATTTGACAACCATTCATCCGCCAAATAATTGGACACACTGACTTCCATCATGGCAACGGTAACATCTTCCACTTCTTCAAAACCATTTCGAACCAGCACCGGGAACATGCCATCTGTAAGTGTTGTGCCTTTTAGGTCAAATCCACCTTGGACATTCGTAACCAGTGCGATCATATCAGACATCGCTCCATCAATTGCACCCGTTTGAAGTGCACTTTGTCTATCTTGAGCGTTCGTGAAAAGCTGAATTTCCACATCGATTCCCATTTCTTCAAAATAACCTTGTTCTTTGGCTAAAAATATCGGTGCCGCATCTACTGCAGGCATAACACCTACTATAAGTTTGACTGGCTCAATAATCTCTTGCTCAACAGCAACTGGTGTTTCAACTGGTGTTTCAACTGCCGGTTCTACTTTCGCACATCCCGCAAGAAATAATAAACTTAATAATAGCATGATCGTTAATGTCTTTTTCATGTAAATCTCCTCAAATGATGTATTTTTTCTATATTCTATCAACCTAATCATTTTATATGTTTCTAAATTTTTTTTCAACCATTCCTCGTTAAATTATTGCCAAAACAGATTAAATCAACTATTCTATTGTAAGGCTTGTTTTTAGACTGAAGGGAGTTTTAATTTGAACTATTATATAAAATTAACCAAGGATTTATGGATCGCTCTGAGAGCGTTATCACTCACCCTCGCACTCGCTTCCACAACCACTGGCATCATAGTGGCCTACAAAGAGGGCTTTGAGATTTCACCGCTAGTCGCATTGCTTGTTACACTAGCAGGTGTCGCCGCCCAATCAGGAGCAAATCTGATCAACGATTATTTTGAAGGATCATTTCGCTACCATCGAAACTCACCTCAAATCTATAAATTTTTGGGTGCGATGCGATCGAAATTTGATATTCTCGTTTTTTTGCTCGGTATGGCATCGTTTGGAATTGCAGGACTCATTGGACTCTATCTTATTTATATCTCGGGCATCCAGATGCTTTTCATCGGTCTCGCAGGAATAATCGGTGGGTATGCTTACACCGGCGAACCATTTGTGTACAAACGTAGAGGGCTAGGTGTACCATTATCTTTTATTGTAATGGGTCCACTTATGGTCTACGGTGCATACTTTGTTTTTGCGAAAAGCTTTTCATGGACTGTGATTCTTTACAGTCTACCGATCAGCTTTCTGATTCCCGCCCTGATGCTTAGCAATGAGCTTAGAGATTTCACCAGAGATCGAGGACTCAGCCTCGGGACGCTCAGCGTGCGCATTGGGAGTAAATGGAGTAAATATATCTATTTGGGACTTTTAATTGGTTGTTATACGGTACCTGTTCTTTTGATTCTAATGAATATGCTGTCATTATGGGCACTTGGGTTGTTTGTCACATTACCGCTAGCCATCAGCGCTTACAAAAGTGTTTCCACTTATCAAGGACTCGGAATTCCAAAAACAAACAGATTGCATTTGATTTTCAGCATACTTTATATTTTAACTTTGGTCCTGTAAAGGGGGCTGTTGCAAAACTGATTTAACCAGTTTTGCAACAGCCCCTTTTGTGATATTGTTTATATGTTGTTGTCAGTAGCATCTCGAAATGCAAGCTGAGACGCAGATAAGTTTCCAGATTGTACTGTAAAGAACATAGACACATGAGGCTAGTATAGTTTCGCTACGCGAGAACCATACCTACGCCCAATGTTTCGTTTCACAAAACATTGTACACGCTCTTATTTTTATTATAACGATTTATCAATCGCAGATTTTAAGAGGGTTTCCACTTCGAGAGCCATCTCGCCCACAGAAGGTTGTTCCGCGAAACTCATCATTTTTGTCGGCTCAGGCATGCCGATGAAAATTTCACCTTCCTGCTCAAATACTGCAATTTTGCATGGAAGAAAGAATCCCATGTCAATGTTGTCATTCAATACCATGTGAGCTTTAACAGGATTACATACCTCTAGAATCTTAAAGTCTCCGTCGAATTCAAGTCCCTTTTCATCGAACTTGTCTTTGAAATTCATCTCCCAAAGCACTCCAAACCCGATATCACTCAAGTGTTTTTTCAAATCGATCAATATTTTCTCAATGGTTTTATTTGTTTTCCTTTTGTAAATCATATCTTACCTCCATTCATCTACTAGGTTATGTATACCACTCAAGTTTGTGTTTACTCAATAATTATTGTCAAATTTCTGCCACATTTGAGTATTATACTGGTTATAAGAAAGGATGTGATTGTATGATGTTCATCGGTGTAATAATAATTGGTTTAATTTTTTATCAGTTATACGGCAATCCAATGAAGGGACACACTGCACAAAGTGGAACAAATGCGGAAAATATATTGAAGGAAAGATATATTCGCGGTGAAATAGATGAAGACACATATAGAAAAATGAAAGATGTCATTTTGAATAAGTAGGAGGTAATATTATGATGGGTTATGGTAGAGGATTCTCGGGTCTCGGTGGTTGCTTCGGCTTCGGATCTGGTCTATGGTTTCCTTATGTAATTGGAGCAATTTTACTGGTTATTGGAATTTTGATGGTCTTTATGATCCTCAAAAAGAAAAACAACACTTCTCACATCAGTTCTGAAGCCATAGAAATGCTAAAAATGAAGTATGTAAATGGGGAAATTACCGAAGAAGAATATCTGAAAAGGAAATCCGTGATCAATGATTAGTTGAAAGATTATACAAGTAAGATTGAATGCGACTCCATTTGGGTATAAATATTTAGTAAGGCACGTGTTGTCGCTCCGGTTTTGCATTTTCGAATGCATTCCGGTTTTTTAATGAAAAAAATAATTGTAGATGGATTATCCATCAGGAAAAACTAGGAGGAATTTTATGAAATTCAAAAGAAATACAATGTTAATAGGACTTGTACTAGTCAGTGCATTAGCTGTTGGTTGCACACAAACTGAGCCAGAAACGGATCCTGTTGTTGCTGCTCCAGAAGTTGAATCACCGGATGTGATTACAACTGCGTCTATTGTAAATGATGCAGATGCGTTTCAAAGTGCAATCAGCAAAGATGGCTCTTGGATTATAGCTATAATCGATGACCTTACCATTGATGCACCACTTGTGCTGGATGGCGATTTCCTAAATGGGAAAAAAGATGATGATGGTAACGAAATTTACCAAAGAAAAGTAGCTCTATACTCACAAGACGCCGATAGAAACATTACAGCAAGATACACACTTACAGCACCACAGTTGACTGTAAACAGCATCAATGCAAGCATACAACACGGTACGTTTGTTGGTGATCTTTATATTGAAGGAGAAAACTTCAAACTTATTGACGCTGTAATTGAAGGTAATGTATATTTCATGAATGAAGAAGCAATGAACTCATTTGAAATGGATGAGGACAGTAGTGTATCCGGAGTTCAGGAATTGAAGCAATAGAACCTTAATTGCATAAAGAGGCCGGTCCAAAACTAAATGTTTTGAACCGGCTCCTTTTTTATTTTTCAGTCAATAATCTTTTAATCTCTATTTCATCAAATCTGTTGATCAAATAGTCTGGATAGAGCGCTTTGAGTTCCGCTTCAGTATTGGCTCCAGTGGCAATCGATATGACTTTGCCCCCGAGATGTCTTGCGGTCTTTATGTCAAGAACCGTATCTCCGATCACCCAAATGGAATCTATGGAATCTCCAATATCGCTTTTGGCTTTTTCTAACGCCGCATCTGCAATTTCAGTTCTTGTCAGTCCATCCTCACCAAATCCTCCAGATTTAAAGTACTTCCACAATCCGATTTTTTCGAGTTTATACTCCGCTCCCATCGATAGTTCACCAGTGATCAAAGACATATAAACCGATGTTTTTGAAAGTTTTTCAACAAACGCCACAGCATCTGCATTTTCTCTCCATACATCTGAAAATTTGTACGATTCCAGTTTTGATTTGTAGACCTCAAGGAATTTAGCCCATAGGGATTCTGTGAATTTGATGTTTTGATTGGTTAAAATCTCAAGAAATACGTCTTTGTCGCTTCTTGCGGCTGTGTCAACACCTTTCATGGCATTCTTAATCCCAAGGACCTCATCCACTGCACCTGAAAAAGGCAAGTCTGTCCGTTCGTCACGTTCGATCAATGTTCCGTTGATGTCAAAAAATACTACTGTCTTCATATTTAACCTCCACTGCTGAAACTCATTTTCCAACTGAAATAATCATTATCATTGTTTTTTTCATAACGCAGATAGGCTGAAAATTTCTCGCCCTTTTTGTTGACAAAACTGTTACTGTAAACCTCTCCCGTTTCGAGGAGTTTTTTTATGGTGAATGCATTTGGAGTCACTTGAAGCGTCTGCAAATATCTATCGTTTTTCCATACGACATACTTGCAGCCTCCTTTCCAATTGGTGCAACCAAATCCTTTTTCACCCTCGATAACATCTGATCCACAAACAGGACATTTTCCAAGTACTTCTCTTTCAGATTTGGTTTTCTCCTCCAAATTTTGAATGATATGAAAGGCATCATCTTTAATGGTCTGAACTGCATCTTTCGTGAAGGAAGTCATGTTTTCCAAAAATTCATCTTTTGAAACTTCACCTTTTCCGATATCTGAAAGTGTTTTTTCAAGTCTCCCTGTATATTCGAGATCGAATAATGCTTTCACAGGAAATAATTCCACCATTTTTCTACCCATTTCTGTACATATAAGCGATTTGCCTTTGGCTTCAATATATCCTATCCTTTTGAGTTTGGTAATCGTCTCCGCCCTGGTTGCAGGAGTACCGATACTGAATCCACTGAGAATGGATTTGATCATATCACTATCAAATTCCTCATCGGATTCATCCCCTTGCTTAAATTTTTTTCCACAAGTTTCCATGACCCTGAGCAGTGATTTTTCTGTATGCCGCTTTGGTGGATTAGTGCCTTTTGTCTCAATCTTGAGACCATCGACCGCAACCGAATCACCTTTTTTCACATCTGGCAACAACACTTCTTTGGTTTGAATATTCTCTACTTTTCGCCAACCTTCTACTCTTTGAATACGCCCTTTTGTAACAAATGGTGCTTCTTTGACAGAAGTGATGATGGTCACTTCATCGTGTTCCGCAACAGGCATGAATTGCATGATAAAACGATTTTTAACAGCATCATATATTATTTTTTCTTCTGCTGAAAGTCCCTTGCCTACCATATATGTAGGAATTATAGCGCTGTGGCTTTCCACTTTTGAATTATCAAACACTCTTTTTTGGGTGTGAAACTCGATTTCATTTTCGTAGGATAATCCTCTTTTGTGCACATTCAAAACCTTCTGAGCTTTTTCAATCAATGATTCCTCAAGCGCTAAACTGGAAGTCCTGGGATATGTGATCAGTTTCTTCTCATATAGACTTTGTGCCACCTTGAGCACCTTATCAGAAGTCCACCCCTTATTTTTACTGGTGACGTGTCCTTGAAGTCCTGACAAATTGAATAAAGATTGAGGATACTCACGTTTTCTTTCAGTCGTCTGCTCCTGAACGATGCCGATGTTATTCTTTAAATTTGATAAAAGCTCATCCAGTACTGTTTTGTCGGTGAACTTGTCTCCGTCTTCAGTAGTATAGACACCTTCATACTTTTCATCTTGATCTGTCTTGAATGTTCCAATCAACCTATGATATTCTTCTCTGACAAATCCTTCAATTTCCAAATCTCTATCATATATTATTTTTAATGTCGGAAGTAGTACTCGCCCAATATTGAGAGCTTTCCCAGATCCTCGCTGATACTTGAGTGTCGCAACAGAAGTCAGGTTGATTCCAATCATCCAATCTGCCCATTGTCTGCTGATTCCGGCGTCCCTTAGAGGTTCCATTTTTTGATTGGATATGAGTTTTCCGATACCTGCAATGACTTCATCAGCGGTCCATTCGTTGAGCAATAGTCTTTCCACAGGCTTTCCTACATTCAGATACTCAATGATGATATCCCCGATGATTTGTCCCTCACGGTCATAGTCACACGCTGAGATGATGCCATCGACTTCATCGGCGGTCATCAGGCTTTTGATGATATTCAATTGCGCAACCGACTCTTCTTTTGATTTGTACAGAAACCGCTCAGGTATGAACGGAAAATTGTCCATTCTCCATCCCTTCATCTTTTCATCGTAATCTTTGGCATCATATAATTCAAGAAGATGCCCGTAAGCCCAAGTGACTATGTATCCTGAGCCTTCGAAATAACCTTCGTGACGTCCTTTTGCACCGAGAGCCTCAGCGATGTTTCTTGCAACTGACGGCTTTTCGGCAATGATTACTTTTGACATGATTTATTCCCCTTTGTTTCTTTCATATGTGATCTTTTTAAGCTCCATTTTGATTGTCTTTTCAATATCCTTTAACATAGACTCATCTTTTGGAGCAACAAAAGTGATTGCAACTCCTTCTTCACCCATACGTCCTGTTCTTCCAATACGATGAATATAGATCTCCGGAGTCTCAGGAACATCGAAGTTGTAAATGTGACCTACCCCTGAGATATCGAGCCCTCGTGCCGCAACATCGGTCGTGACGAGATACTGATATTTGCCTTCTCTAAAGTCACGCATAACCCTCTGACGTGAATTTTGAGACATATCACCATGTAATTTCACACAATTGTATTTGCTTTGAACCATATGTGTCTCGAGTTGATCCGCTCTTCTTTTAGTCCGGCAGAATATGATACCAAGATAAGGATTGCTGTATTCGAGTTCATGAAAAAGTGCTTCCTCTTTCCACCGATCTGAAACAAGGACTACTTTTTGCTCAATGGTTTCTAATGTCACAGATTCTTTTCTGACCACCTTTTCAAGAGGTGACTTCATGATTTTATATGCCATTTTTTTGACGCTGGAATCAAGAGTCGCTGAAAAGCAGAGCACTTGTTTGTTTTTGTTCGTTTTATCTAAGATTCTTTCGATGTCAAATTTGAAACCGCTGAGCAACATCTGATCCACTTCATCAAGTACAAGCGTTTTCAGTCCGGACAAATCTGCATTTCCTTTGCCTAAATGGTCTAGAAGTCGGCCTGGTGTGGCAACGATCAAAGTGACAGCCTTATTGAGTTTCTTGATTTGGGCACTTGTATCTATTCCACCATATATAGGGAGCACAGTAAATGAAGTACCTTCAGCCAATTGTTTTGCGACACTCGTAATCTGAATCGCAAGTTCACGTGTAGGCGTCAATATAAGTCCCTGAATATTGTCAGCACCACTATCAAATCTTTGGAACATGGGTAATAGAAAAGCAAGCGTCTTACCGGTTCCAGTCTGAGCCTCAGCCATGATATCCGCACCTTCAAGGATATCATTTATAGTCAGTTTCTGAATTTCAGTTGGCTCTACTACGCCATCATTTTTCAGTTTCAATATCCATTTTTCATCTATTCCTAGTGCTTTAAAACTATTCATATGACAATCCTTTTAGCAATTTTATTTCCTTTGCGTATCCCTCCAGTTCATTTGGGGTTTCCAAATAAAACGGAAGATCTTTCAGCTTGGGATGATTGATTATTCGTTCGAATGCTTCCGTTCCTATAGATCCCTCACCAATTTTTTCGTGACGGTCCTTATGACTAGAGAAAGGATTTTTACTGTCATTGATATGAATCGCATATAATCGGTCCAAACCTACGATTCGATCGAATTCCTCGAGGACACCGTAGAGATCGTCAACTATGTCGTACCCTGCATCGTAAACATGACAAGTGTCCAGACAAACACCCAGTTTCTCCTTAAGATATACGCCATCAATGATTGCTTTCAGTTCTTCAAACCTGCTGCCGACTTCACTCCCCTTACCCGACATCGTTTCAAGCAGAATTTTTGTCGTCATTTCAGGTTTCAAAACAGTATTGAGAAGTTCGATTATTTTTGAGATTCCCTCCTCAACGCCT
>JAIOSU010000052.1 GCA_021107455.1 Clostridiales bacterium
CCCAATCGTCTTCCAGGTACTCATCCAGATAACTTCTGCAAAACCAGAATAAAGAGTCTTCAGTCCATACATTGGCATAATTTTCCTTGCACTCACATATTGTGTGATTCCCATTTTCCCATTTCTTCCTGATATCATTTTGATATTTATTCTTGGACTCGTCATTTGACGTATAATATCCATTGATAATGCTTGACTTTTCTGGATCAAAGAACTCGCATTTAAGTTCGTAATAGCCAGATGTTTGATAACAAGTGTATCTAAAGTTTGCATTTATGTAAGTGTAGGTATATGTATTAAGATTCTTATCGAATGCGGCATCCCTCTTTTCGTGTTCTGATTTTATCTGAGTTGTAATATCTTCATAATTTGATCTCTCGGCAAAAAGAACTGTGAGTGTATTAACGGGGTCGTATTGTTGATCTGGCAGAATTACACCTTTTCTCAAAAACCAGTCTTTATCCCACTGATATTTCTCAGCCGCAAATTCGATATCTTTGATACGATAGTATACCCAAATCTGAGCCACCTTTTTGGATGAATTGTAATCAAATGCATATGTCCATTCTTGGTAACCAAATTCATCTTCATCGTATTCAACCAATTGAAATCCTTTAGCAATTAGTTCAGAATAGATAAGTTCAGTATCTTTTGCAGATGCCATTTTCTCAATATCCTGTAGAGTAATGGATAAATCTGCATTATATCCAAAACTCATCGAAATCATAGCAAGGGACAACAGGACTATATGTTTTTTCATATTTGATCATTTTGGAGTATATATTCAGATAGAGTTAGTCATGCAAGATAATGATTACCATCCATTTACCAAAAAGTCACTTGTGATGGTTCCAGTATAACCGGCAACTACGTTGCCGGCCATACCTTCATTACACGGTTAGAGTAGCATTGCAAAGAATATCCTTGCCCTGATCCCTTTTTTTTGCTTCATGTTCTTCCTCAACGCTCTGCACAATTTTTCCAGTTGTTTGCGATCCTGCTTCTGGATTTTATTCCTGTGAGTTGTCTGCACCTTGTTTAATGCCGACCGAAAATCAATAGCAAAGTCAGCGCTCTCCCTCAACCCCCTGATAGAGTAGTCAACCAGTGAATTGAACCCGATTTTCCTGTCCAAATAACGGTTGATCATTTGTTTTGTGTGATTGATTTTTCTGTCATGTGTGTATTTCCTGACCGTTGGTCTTGGTGGTATCTCTTTGAATTGGTAAAACGGTCTTCCACTACTTTGTGCAGGACTATTTTATAACAATTTACCCGATTCTGCTGTTTCATCCGAAACTATCCAATTGTAGATGTAGATACCCTGACCAAGATCACTAGGATCAATGGTTAGCACGGGAGTGCTAACCAAAACTTCCTTTACCAGTTTACCCTCAGCACTAAATAACTCCAGAACTGAATGATTGTATTTGAAATGAGTGATTGTGAGATTGACAATGCCATTGGAAGGGTTTGGATATATCTGGAGATAATCCCCGTTTAAATTATCTGGTGGTATTCCCGAGGGGGTCACAAACACCTTGCAACCATCTGTTGTTTGGCAACCAATAGAGTCTGTTATCACTACTTCATAGGTAGTTACCGCTCGCAATGCACCTTTACTTTTTGCCAAAATTTCTCCGTTCTACCTATTGACCACCATCACTCAATAAACGATGATAATAAACTTGACATCCCCAAAATCAACGCATAAATGGTTATAAATCGTTAAATTTACAGAAATAGAGTAATAATTGCCCATGAAAAGTAAAGATCAAATAATAGACTTCTTATCAGAAAGCAAATCTCAATTGCAAAAGGAGTTTCACATTACAAAAATTGGCTTGTTTGGCTCCTATGCCAGAGATGAGCAAAATGAAAATTCTGATATTGATCTTGTTGTGGAGTTTGAAGAAAACACAGAGAATTTATATGATCTGAAAATAGGTCTGAAACAATACATTAAAGACCATCTGCAATTGAACGTTGATATTTGCAGAGAGAAGTATATCAAACCACGGTTCCGTAATCGCATTCTCAATCAGACTATTTATGTTGAATAAAGACCACGATTGTCTCGTTAGTATATTGGAATCAATTGTGAAAATTGAAGATTATCTCAGTGAAATCAATTCAAAAATGATCATTCAGAAATAGAATGGTGGAAAATCAAAGGTTTAAGAAACATTGTAGCTCATGATTATTTCGGCATTGATGTAGAGGAAATATGGCAGATAATACAAAATAAACTGTCCGAGTTAAAAACTTACATTGAATCAGTGATCGAATAGCGTCATGTTTTTTCACAATCCTGAAGGTGGTAAAATAGACATTTCTATTAATAAATCAAGTATTGTATTACTGATCATGGTTACTGATGATGGAGAAGGAATGTCAAATGCATTCAAAATAGAAAAGCATCGTGGAGATGGTTTAAGGATCCTGGACAACTACCTGGTGCTTTTTAACCGTCAACATCAGCACATAATATTGAAATACCTCAAAAACCGGAGTTGAATCAAGAAAAATCCGGCAAAGATAATGGTTGAATCACCGGATTTTTTAGAGAAACCGTCTATTGTGCGAGTGTCCCGATTTAATTGAATCATGAGAACTATTTTCTCTTGAAGTTACATTTAAATGACAATTTTGGGCTAACTAGTTCAATTAGAAGACA
>JAIOSU010000297.1 GCA_021107455.1 Clostridiales bacterium
ACTCAAAACGGTTCCAAGACACATTGAATACACTTAGAAGACTGGAAATCGGACTTCTGACAATAAACTTCAGAGCGATTGAACCAGAAGTGTACGTAATACTTGAAGCGGCACCTTTTGATAGAAGCAAAAGCATAAATAGTGCAAAAAAAGCGAAAGCAAGGTTGATCAAAGAGTTTCATAGACGGTCCGGAGATTATAATAGTGGTGGATCCACAAAGACCAAAATAATGACGGGGTATAGGGAGGAGTGTCTTAGAATCACATGGTTGTTGAAACAAAATGGGATTCTCACCACCAAGGAGATCCGAAACCTATTCCCGAGTTGCACGAAAACCACAAGTCTGTTGAATCAGAATTTTTTTAAATGGTATGAACGAGTATCAAGAGGGACATATCAGATTACAGAGCAAGGTGAGAAAGCGCTTGAGGAGTATGCTGGTATAGTAAGCTTTTTTGAAAGATCGGAGAAATGATGGAACGTATCAAATATAATATGAACGGAATGCAGGAACGGAAAATGATCCTGATTGCATTTGTGGATGCCATATTGGCAGGGTTTTATCTTAAAATATTTCCGTTTGATTATACGATTAATTTGGCGGTGGTGATTTTACCGATTTACTATTTCATGGACAGAAGACTACATCCCGTCATTACTGGAGTTCATATTGCCATCATCGGCCTCGCATTCAGGACAATCACAGGGTATTATTACTACGGAAGTTTTCAGAATGCGTTTAATGCGGATCTCAATTTTTTGTATTTCGATTTGATCTATGGAACAATAATGTACTTTTTATTTTATAAAAATGATAAGCAGACTTTATATGTATTGTTTTTTGCTGCAATGGCAGGAGATTTTTTCGGAAACGCGGCAGAATTCATTTCACGTTTTGGAATTGAGGAATATTTTTCAAATAGTGTTATGGCGACACTGCTTGCAGTCGCTGTCATCAGAGGCACTGTTGCGGTTTTCCTCATTAGTGCGCTCAATTATTACAATTCTTTTCTTAGGAAGGAAGAGCATGATGAACGTTATCGGATGCAAATGGATTTGATTTCTGAACTACGAGGTGAAATCTATTTCCTTAAGAACAATATGGATCATGTCGAGCAAGTCATGGACGAATCATTTAGTCTATATAGGGAATATGACATGCTCGAGCCGAACGAGAAAAGAAACAAAGCACTTAGTATTGCCAAAAATGTACATGAGATAAAGAAAAATTATTTCCGGGCAGTTGAAGGCATTGACGATATCATCAACAAAGAAAATCCATTTGATCAAGTGTCTTTGTCAGATATATCGAGGATGATCTACTTGTCCACTCAAAGAAATCTCGTCAAGAATCAAATGCCGATTGAACTTCATTTTGAAGTGGAAGATGCTTCGATGGTTCATGAACATAGCATGCTCATGTCTGTGCTCAGAAATTTGATTGTCAATGCCATCGAATCTATTGAATATGATGGTCAAATTCATTTCAAGCATCAATCGGATCATGAGCATCACATTTTTCAAGTTAAAGACACTGGAGGAGGCATATCCGAAGAAAAACTGGAATATATCTTCAATCCCGGATATTCGACCAAATACGATGAGATCACAGGCAATTCCAATAGAGGTATCGGACTCACACTAGTCAAGGATATCGTTGAAAATTACTTTGGTGGCAGTATTGAAGTCAAATCTGAAGCCGGCACGGGAACAGAATTTATTGTCATGATCCCCAAAATCAGTTTGTGAGGTGTGAAATGAAGCTCTATATAGTGGATGACGATTCGACAGTCATCAAAATGATAGAAGAAATTATACTGGATAACAATTTGGGAGAAATCGTGGGTATGAGCTCGAACAGTCTCAATGCTCTTGAAGAGGTTTGCTTGCTCAAACCGGATTTGGTACTTGTAGATTTGCTTATGCCAGAACTGGACGGCATAACCTTTGTTGAAAGGCTTTTGATTCGGAGTCCAAGTACTAAAAGCATCATGATCTCTCAAGTATCATCAAAAAAAATTGTGGGGGATGCCTACGAAAAAGGAATCACCTTCTTTATCAGCAAACCTGTCAACAAGAAAGAGCTGACTCAAGTCATCAGAAATATCGGTAATCAGATCAAAATGGAAATCAGCTTGAACAGAATCAAAAAAGTGTTCATGATGGATGACGGCCCACTATCATATAATGACGAAAGCAGGTCGCAAGAACATTCAGAAGATGAAAAAAAATACAAAATGATCTTTTCAAAACTCGGAATACTGGGTGAGTCGGGATGCGACGAGATCATTAAGATCTGTCATTACATGAAAAACAAAGGTTCATCCAGTAATCAGCTCAAGTTGATGGATCTCACCAATGAATTATCAGATAATCCAAAGGCTATGGAACAGAGAATCAGAAGGACAATCAACAAGGGTCTCTCAAATGTCGCCAATCTTGGAATTGAAGATTATCTGAATGAAACTTTCGTCAATTATTCCAATACCCTCTTCGATTTCGACCAAGTTAGGCTGGAAATGGAATGTGTGAGAGGGAAGAAAACAAGCGGCGGAAAGATCAATATCAAAAAGTTTTTGGACAATTTGCTGTTGATTGCAGAAGAAATGTAATAAAAAAATAACTTTATGGAAATATATTTGTATTATTTTGAATTATTTAGAGTTTTTCTGTAGTCATTACCTATAATTAACACATCGAACGTTTGAAAAAGGGGCGTTCAAAAAATTTATAGGGGGGCACAAATTTATGGAAACAAGAAAAGTTTCACCATGGATTGCACTCATTCCAGTATTATTTTTGATAACTACTTTAGCTGTTTCATTGAGATTCTTAGGTGCTGATCCGCATATTCCATTATTCACTTCAGCGATTTTTGCTGCATTGATTGGAATGTTCGTTTTGAAAGTCACCTGGGCTGAAATTGAAGAAGGTATTGTAGATACAATCAAAATGTCTATGGGAGCAATTATCATTTTGATGATCATCGGTATGGTTATCGGTACATGGATGCTGTCTGGTATCGTTCCGACCATGATTTACTATGGTTTACAAATTTTATCACCTAGCATATTCTTGGTGGCTACACTATTAATGTGTTCAATCGTTTCATTGGCAACAGGTTCTTCTTGGACTACAGCTGGTACAGTTGGTATCGCACTCATGGGTGTTGGTATGGGTCTTGGAATTCCTTCTCCAATGATCGGTGGTGCTATCATTTCCGGAGCTTATTTCGGCGATAAGATGTCACCGCTTTCTGATACGACAAACCTCGCACCTGCAATGGCAGGAGCAACTTTGTTTGAGCATATCAAACATATGATTTTCACAACTGGTCCTTCGTACATCATCTCGATTATTTTCTTCCTTTTCTTAGGAATGAGATACTCAGGAAACGTACTTGACTTGACTTTAATCAACGAAATGAATGGTGCTCTTGAAGCTACTTTCACACTTAGTCCATTGCTTTTACTCGTTCCTGTAATCGTAATCGGAATCGTAGTTATGAAGGTTCCTGCAATTCCTGGACTATTCGGTGGAGCCATTTTAGGTGGTATCGCTGCAATGGTCGTTCAAGGTTCAGCAATTGGTGATGTTGTTGATGCGCTTCACTATGGTTTCTCTGCTGATACAGGTGTCGGTAGTGTTGATGAGCTTCTTTCAAGAGGCGGACTCGATAGTATGATGTGGACTATTTCCTTGATCCTTTGTGCCATGATCTTTGGTGGTGTAATGGAAAAAACAGGCATGCTTCAAGCTCTTGCTGCTGAAATTCTTAAAATTGCTAAAACTACAGGATTATTGGTTGTTGCAACAATTCTTACTGCATTCGGTATGAACATCATAGCTGGTGACCAATATCTTGCAATCGTTATTCCAGGTAGAATGTTTAAAGATGCGTATGCTGAAAGAAATCTCCATCCTAAAAACCTTTCAAGGGTTCTTGAGGATTCAGGTACTCTTACTTCGCCACTTATTCCTTGGAATACATGCGGTGCGTTCATGATCGCCACTTTAGGGTTGGCACCATGGACTTACATCCCATATAGTATTTTAAATCTTGTTAATCCTTTAGTTTCCATGTTCTACGGATTCACTGGAATCACAATGGAAAAATTGGACAAATCAAAAGCATAATGTGAACAAACTTTTAAGATTGTCTTCAAAGAATTTGATTTCTTTGAAGGCAATCTTTTTTTCGTGTATAATAAAAACATCCTATAAAATTGAGGTAATATAGAATATGATCACACAGATAGAAAGCAATGTGGTTTCAATCCTTGAATCCACACCGATGTTTAAGAATATAGAGCATCATGAACTTCAAAAAATGTTAAATTGTCTAAATCCAAGAATTCTGAAATATTCAAAGTCAGAGACGATAGTAAACAGCCAAGATCCTTTTGAGGGGATTGGTATTGTCATTGAAGGGGAAGTATTGATTGCCAAAGAAAGTATGGCCGGTGACCGCACTGTCATGACTATGCTCAAAAAAGGAGACATGTTTGGAGAGATGGTGAGTTTTTCTGAAAAAAAAGTATGGCCAGCGACTGTTACAGCCCAAACGGATTGCACAGTAATATTTGTTTCACCAGAGAAAGTCATATCGATGTGTAATAAGATGTGCGACAGCCATAGACAACTTATTGAAAATTTACTCAAAATCATGTCAAAAAAGGCACTGATGTTGAACCGGAAAGTGGAATATTTGTCCATCAGAAGTTTAAGAGGTAAACTTTGTGCTTATTTCCTAGAACAACACAAAATAACGAATAAGAACATTTTCACACTCACAATGAATCGTGATGAGCTAGCTGATTTTTTCAATGTCGCAAGACCATCTGTCTCTAGAGAACTCAGTAAAATGAAAGAAGAGGGACTGATTGATTTTCATAAGTCATCCTTTAAGATTTTGGATTTCGAAAAAATGAAAGAGTCTTTATAGTTCAATTTGAGTGTCTAAAATAACACTTGACACATTTAGCCTTAATTGATAATATATTAACAAACAGTGATCTTTACCACCTAACAAAAAAGAGCAATCTGATTTCAAAGGAAGTAAGCAAATCATTCGTAAACAATGGATGTTTATGATTTTAATATGCTGCCTTCTCTTAGAGAAGGCTTTTTTTATGGAGGTAATCATGGATAAGAAAATTGCTGTTATAAGCGCGATTCTAGAAGAACCGCAATCGGTACAAAGTCAGTTCAATCAAATCATTTCGGAATTCAAGGGAATTGTCAGAGGCCGTACAGGGATCCCTTTTGATCAACATGGCATATCAGTTGTCACAATCATTGTGATTGGGAGTATGGATGAAATCAACGGATTGACTGGAAAACTCGGTAATTTGAAAAGTGTTTTGGTGAAGACTTCCGTATCAAAAAAGACTATCGTAGAATAATATATCAAATGGAGGGTTTTATGCCTAAGTATGGAGATCAAAATTATAAACAAGCTGATTTTATCAATCACGAGTTGATTGGAGAAATTTTAACAAAAACTGAAGTGGTTACAGAATCACAAATCGCATCAGTAATAGAAAAAGCAAAACACAGAAATGGGTTATCTTATGAAGATATTGCTATCATCCTTCAGGCGACAAACCCGAATCATCTGAAAATGATTTATAATTTGGCTGCAGAGATTAAGCAATCCATTTATGGCAACAGAGTCGTTTTGTTCGCTCCACTTTATGTCAGCAACTATTGTGTGAACAACTGTGTCTACTGTGGGTATAAGCGCGACAACAAATTTGCGAGAAGAAAACTCACCGAACCTGAAATCCGTGAAGAAGTCAGGATTCTTGAAAGTATGGGGCATAAACGTATAGCTCTCGAAGCTGGGGAAGATCCAGTGAATTGTGATATCGATTATATTGTTGATACACTTAGAATCATTTATGATGAAGTGTCGGAAAACAGCAACATCAGACGTGCAAATGTGAATATAGCTTCTACAACCATAGAAAATTATGAAAAGCTCAAAGCTGCAGGAATAGGTACTTATATATTGTTCCAGGAAACATACCATAAACCGACCTATGAGAAAATGCATCCAAAATCTCTTAAAGGCGATTATGAGTATCATCTTACTGCTTTTGACCGAGCTATGCAGGGTGGTCTTGACGATGTAGGCGCGGGCGTTTTGTTCGGTCTTTCAGATTATCGTTTTGAGGTACTGGCACTCATGATGCATAATGCCCATTTGGAATCCAATCACGGAGTCGGCTTCCATACAATTTCCGTTCCTCGCCTCAAGAAAGCAGAAGGTATGGAACTTAAGGAATATGATCACTTGATTGATGATGATACTTTTAAGAAAATTGTGGCGATTCTAAGAATTGCAGTACCTTTTACAGGCATCATATTATCCACACGTGAGACGAAGGAAATCCGTAATGAGTTATTACACCATGGTGTTTCACAACTCAGTGCCGGTTCATGTACAGGTGTAGGTGGTTACAAAGAGAACGAGATGGAAGAAGAAATCAAACAATTTACCATATCGGATGAAAGGTCACCACTTGAAGTGATCAAGGGTCTGATCAATGATGGATTTATTCCAAGCCATTGTACTTCGTGTTATCGAATGGGTAGAACTGGAGATAGATTTATGAGCCTCGCAAAAACTGGAGCGATACAACATGTTTGTCAACCCAACGCATTGATGACCCTGAAAGAATATGCGCTTGATTTTGGTGATGAGGAATTGAAAGCATCAGTCGATGGCTTTATTGAAAGCCAAATTGAGAAAATTCAAAGAGATGATATCAAGTCCAAGGTAATACAAGGATTATCAGACTTGACTGACGGTAAGAGAGACATTTATCTATAGGAGAGCGATATGAATAAAACTCCAAATTCAAATAGAATCCACATTGGTATTTATGGCAATAGAAATGCAGGAAAATCATCACTTTTCAATGCAATTATAGGACAAAACATATCGATAGTCTCTGACACGAGCGGAACAACGACTGATCCGGTATTAAAAGCAATGGAGTTGATACCATTTGGTCCTGTAGTTTGGCTCGATACAGCTGGGCTTGATGATATTGGCTCTCTTGGTTCACTCAGAATTGAAAAAACCAAGCAGATGATGGATCGTACTGATTTTGCAATTTATCTGGTAGATGGAACTTCTCCTGATCATACAGGTTATTTAGAAACGGCGAAGTTGTTCAAACGCTTCAATATTCCTCACATGGTAGTTGTCAATAAAATGGAACTGATCGGAAAGTCTGAAAAAACTGAAATTGAATCCAGTTTTGGTTCAGTGACTTTTGTATCCACACAGGTTCAAGAGAGTGTGCTTGATCTTGTTGATGACATTCAAAAAAGATTGGAAAAACTGGAAGAAGATTTGCCTCTCGTCGGTGACTTATTGCCATATGGCAGTACAGTTGTACTTGTTGTACCAATAGACTCGGAAGCACCTAAAGGACGAATCATTTTACCACAGGTTCAAGTGATTAGAGACTGTTTGGATCATGGCATAAAATGTCATGTGGTGAGAGACACAGAACTTGAGCAAACTTTACTTGAATTGCCCCGAATCGATCTGGTCATAACAGACTCTCAAGCATTCGCAGCAGTTAGCGAAATGGTGCCACAATCCATCAAATTGACGAGCTTTTCAATCTTGCTCGCCAGACAAAAGGGTGATATAGGTTCATTACTTGAAGGTATAAGAGCTTTTGAGAAAATGGATTCGGGTTCCAAAATATTGATATCCGAAAGCTGTACACATAACCATTCACATGAAGATATTGGAAGAGTCAAAATTCCGAATTTGATCAAAAAAAATATTTCAGAGGAGATTCAGATTGAGTTTTCAATGGGGCAAGATTTTCCTGTTATGCTTGATCGATATGATTTAATTATCCATTGTGGAGCTTGCATGGTCAACCGAAAAACGATGGAAAGCCGAATCCGAAAATCTTCGCTTCAATTTGTCCCAATGACCAATTATGGGTTGACATTGGCCTATTTTACTGGTATTTTGAATCGAAGTATTGAAATATTAGGGTGTGAGGTCTGATGGGTAAAAGATACAATGCGCTTAGTGATTATTTTAAAAAAGAGTATGGTAAGAAAATGGTCAAACTTGCGATTGATGGGGGATTTACATGTCCAAACAGAGATGGCACCCTTGCCAAATCGGGATGCATATTTTGCAGTGAGAAAGGTTCAGGGGAATTCGCAGGTGTAGTCGGCTCTGGCTATGATCCCAATCAAGCCTATTCCATACACGATCAGATTGAGAGTCAAAAAAAACTGTTGGCTGACAAATGGAAGTCAACTGGATATATTGCATACTTTCAAAATTTCACCAACACCTACGCCAGTGTGGACATTCTATCTAAACTATATGACGAGGCTCTGGCTTTTGATGGCATAGAAGGTCTAGCCATCGCTACAAGGCCGGATTGTTTGGATGATGAAAAAATAGAACTTTTAAAAGAATATAAGCAAAGAGGCATATTGTGGGTGGAACTTGGGCTTCAAACCATACATGAGAACAGCATGAACTGGCTCCAGACTCATTATACACTGGATCAGTTTCATCAAACTTTTATGAAATTGAAAAGTGCTGGCATCCCGGTCGTGGTTCATCTTATTTTGGGGCTTCCAGACGAGACACATGAAGATTTCATGGCTTCGGTGGAGTATGTTTCCAGTTTGAAGCCATTTGGAGTCAAGCTGCATATGCTCAATATTTTAAAAGACACTGCACTTCAACAAGATTATGAAAATAGGCGTTTTGAGTTGCTCGATCTTGAAACTTATATCGATTGGGTCACTGATGCGATAGAGATCCTAGATGAATCTATTGTAATTCATAGAATTACAGGAGACGGTGCACATGACTCGGTCATTGCTCCTCTATGGATCAAGAACAAAAGAAGTGTTCTTAACGGAATAGAAAAAAACCTTGTCAGACGTAAAGTCTCACAAGGCTCTAAAAAATCAC
Source organism: Clostridiales bacterium (assembly GCA_021107455.1). Classification (GTDB taxonomy): domain Bacteria; phylum Bacillota; class Clostridia; order Peptostreptococcales; family Acidaminobacteraceae; genus Fusibacter_D. Next base: position 8,979 of record JAIOSU010000297.1, read on the forward strand.
AAGATCATTCATTACTACAAAATATAACATAACACCAATAATCACAAGACCAAGTATAAGTGATACGATGACACCTGAATTCAAGGTGTCATTTTTTCTTTTAAGGCGTGTAGCGTTCATCATGAGTCCTGCCAGACCCATCAATACTGCGAGTGATGCACTTCCCATGGCTGCCCTAAGATATCCGATATTCCATACTTTCGGCCTGTAATAATCAAAAAAGCGGTCCAGTCCATAAATTGGAGCGGGTTGAGCGAATAATAGGAACACGAAAGCAAAAAACACTACAAATAGATTTAAATAACCAATCATATGAACTCTTCTTTGGATGCGATCCATATTTTTTCTTCGATCTGAAGATTGGTCGCTGAAAAGCTTGTCCAGGTAGTTCTCATATTCGGGCATACTTTGTATGATTTCAGTCTGTTTAGCGTAGAGAAACTGCAGCAGATATTTGGACTCTGTGGGTGACATGCCTTCAAAGCGAATACGATTGGAATAACGTCTGATTTCAGGCTCAGCAGTACTTTCTAAAACTCTACATTTGATTCTGAATATTTTGTCTGGATTGTTTTCTTGGTCTGAACCGGAAACATTGGCATCAAATAATAGCTCAAAAGTGTCTGATGGTTTCATGTAAGCATTTGTCAAAGCAAGCATGCCCGTGGAACTGATATCTTTTGAGACCAGAGCCCGTTCTGTACCTCGGTATTTAAAAGTATAAGTGTTAAAGACATTTACTCTGAAGGCTTGTCTTCTTTGAATCTTTTGAGGTTCAGATAAAACATCCAGTGATATGATTGATAAATTCTCTTCAATTGACCGTTCTGTGACTTTGCATGATATGGAAAAGATTCCTTTGTTCTCATCTTTTAATAAAAAGATAACATCGATGAGATCCCCAGGATGAAAATTATAGACATTGCCATGTAAAATCGGCGCCACTGCACGAAATTTTCCGTCTTCATAGCCAGTTTCCACAACGGTTTTAAGCAATTTGATATTGGAATTTCCGTTCTCATCTTTCTCTTCTACAGAGATCTCGATGGAATGGGCAGGTAATAATATATTCTTCAGTTCCATGTTTTCACCCCATAACTATTATATTGTTATTATAACACAAACAAATGTAAAAAAATGTTTAGTTTTACATACGATTGGGTAATATATGAATATAAATAAACCGTAAGGTTTTTTTATAGATTGGTTGATCGGGACGTCATATATGGGTTTGAGACTCATAGGTTGAAAGAGCAACATCATGCAAGAAAAATTGTAAGGTTCTTTTCTAATTGTTAAAAATGTTCTTTTAGGAGGAATGCTTATCGCAGTTGAATTTCGTATAACAATTGAATATAGGAAAAATTTACGTGCCGAAACCAGATGAATGGGCTTTCACTTTAAATGAATTAAGTGAGGGTCCATTTTAATTTTTGCCATTGATCAGATTCACAAGGTTAAACACCATACGTGCGGTCAGCCCCCAGATGGTGACAGAATCATAATTATAAAATACGATTGGATATTGTGTGTTTTTGAAGTTGTAATTCTTGCCATTTGGAATTGCCTCGAACGGAAAATCGATATCCAAATCGAATTTGGATGAAATCTTATAGGTTTCCGGTTGTACACTCAGCAGATAATCCAGTGGTACTAAAATCAATTCATCAACTTCACTGATTGAGTGATGAATGTTCTCGTATTCGATTTCAAGAACACCGACATAACAATGGATCAGCATGTCAAAACTTGTCATCACCGAATCGATTTGACCAACCAAACGGATATGATTTTCAGTAATATTGAGTTCTTCGCAGGTTTCTCTAATGGCAGCTTCTTTTGGACATTCATCCAATTCTACCAAACCTCCTGGAAAACAGATTTCTCCAGGTTGGGAATTTAGGGTCAATGCTCGTTTTTCAAACAATAGATGCCATGAGTCATTGTGAAGGATCAAGGGGATTAAAACTGATGATTGTTTTTTGACACCAAATTTATTCGCTTTATGTGAACCGATAATTTTTTCAATATTTTTTAGCATTTGTTTATCCTCGTTGATTATAAAATATTAATTATAATATACCATATTGACCTTCAAAATGTCAGTTAAATTAAATCATTGTAATTGCTTTTACAAAACCCAATATAATTGATACAATAGTCTTGATTAAAGTATGGGTAAAGCAGGTGAACACTATGATGTATTTAGGAATTGTGATAGCAAAAATATTCGAGGTATCTTTAGCTACCATCAGAATGGTTCTCATTACAAAATGATATCGTAAAATTGGTGCAATAATCGCCTTTTTTGAGGTTTCTATTTGGTTGGTTCTTGTCAGCACAGTGCTGGATAACATCATGGAGGATCCTCTCAAAATAGTAGCATATGCGTTTGGTTTTGCTTGCGGTAATTATTTGGGGAGTCTTGTAGAAGAAAAGATTGGCATAGGATTATCAGAAATGCAAGTGATTGTCAAAGAAGATAAGGGACAAAAATTGGCAGGTATGTTAAGAGACAAGGGTTATGCCGTGACAGTCATGCACGGTGAGGGGAAAAATTTCCCGAGATCCATACTGTTGATGTATGTGCCTAGAAAAAAAATTAAAAGCATAGCAAATATTGTCAAATCCGTTGAAGAAAATGCTGTAGTGACCATATCAGATAAGAAAAGCTTATACGGCGGATTTGGAACATTAAGAAAATAAATTTAAAGAGAATAGAAAGAGGCATTTGAATGAGACTTCTCAAGGAAGGTAACAACGTCGAAGTTGAACCTTATTCATTTGGGGCTGGAACCCCCATCATCATAGCAGGACCGTGCTCGGTGGAAAGCCGGGAACAGATTATTGAAATTGCAGTTGAGGCAAAGAAAAAAGGAGCGAACATACTCAGAGGTGGTATCTTTAAGCCTAGAACAAGCCCTTATGATTTTCAAGGTATCGGACTCGAAGCACTTGAGTTTATGCTGGAAGCAAAGGCAAAAACCGGGATGCCTATCATTACTGAGCTTATGGACACAACTTATTTAGAACAATTTGTTGAATATGTGGATATCATTCAGATCGGCTCAAGAAACATGTATAACTACTCACTGCTTAAAGCAGTGGGAGAGACTGGTAAACCGGTATTGCTCAAACGAGGATTCAGCGCGACAATAAAAGAATGGATTTTTGCAGCGGAACACATCGCCAAAGGTGGAAACAATAAAATCATCCTTTGCGAAAGAGGAATCCGTTCATTCGATCCTTATACCAGAAATACACTTGATCTTTCAGCGGTTCCGATAATGAAAAGAGAAACAGGGCTTCCAGTGGTTGTAGATCCAAGCCATGGAACAGGGATAAGAAGTTTAGTGGGTGTCATGTCTATGGCAGCTATAGCTGCAGGTGCTGATGGTCTTATGATTGAGACACATACACATCCAGAACTTTCCATATCTGATAAGGAACAGACTATTGACATCGAAGAACTCGGTGAGATTATCGAGAATATGAATAAAATGATATCAAAATAAAGCCCAGAGTGCAAGCACTGGAATTTACTGAATCATACTGAGACGCTAATAAGTTTCCTAACGTACTTTGTAGAACATAGACATATGTGGCTAGTATAGTTTCGCTTCGCGAGAACCATACCTACGCCCAATGTTTCGTTTCACAAAACATTGTAACTACGCGAAAGCCCAGAGTGCATGCACTCTGGGCTTTCGCGTAGTTACAATGTTTTGTGAAACGAAACATTGGGCGTAGGTATGGTTCTCGCGAAGCGAAACTATACTAGCCACATATGTCTATGTTCTACAAAGTACGTTAGGAAACTTATTAGCGTCTCAGTATGATTCAGTAAATTCCAGTGCTTGCACTCTGGGCTTTATTTTGATATCATTTTATTCATATTCTCGATAATCTCACCGAGTTCTTCGATGTCAATAGTCTGTTCCTTATCAGATATGGAAAGTTCTGGATGTGTATGTGTCTCAATCATAAGACCATCAGCACCTGCAGCTATAGCTGCCATAGACATGACACCCACTAAACTTCTTATCCCTGTTCCATGGCTTGGATCTACAACCACTGGAAGCCCTGTTTCTCTTTTCATTATCGGAACCGCTGAAAGATCAAGTGTATTTCTGGTATAAGGATCGAATGAACGGATTCCTCTTTCGCAAAGGATGATTTTATTGTTTCCACCTTTGGCGATGTGTTCCGCTGCAAAAATCCATTCTTTTATTGTCGCGCTGAATCCTCGTTTGAGCAATACCGGTTTACCAGTCTCTCCCACTGCTTTAAGCAGTGAGTAGTTATACATGTTTCTTGAGCCGATCTGAATGATATCCACATATTCAACAAATTGTTCTAAATAAGTTGTGTCCATAAGCTCAGTAATGATAGGCATCCCGGTTTTTGCCTTTGCTTCCAGCATAAACTCAAGTGCTTCGAGTCCGATACCTTGAAAATCATAAGGGCTTGTTCTAGGCTTAAAGATACCACCTCTGAGTATGTTCGCTCCTTTTTTCTTTGCCTCAACTGCAATTTCAATAATCTGTTCCCGGCTTTCCACCGAGCACGGTCCTGCTATGATGATGGGGGTTCCAGCCCCAAATGAATAAGGTTCAACTTCGACGTTGTTACCTTCCTTGAGAAGTCTCATTCAAATGCCTCTTTCTATTCTCTTTAAATTTATTTTCTTAATGTTCCAAATCCGCCGTATAAGCTTTTCTTATCTGATATGGTCACTACAGCATTTTCTTCAACGGATTTGACAATATTTGCTATGCTTTTAATTTTTTTTCTAGGCACATACATCAACAGTATGGATCTCGGGAAATTTTTCCCCTCACCGTGCATGACTGTCACGGCATAACCCTTGTCTCTTAACATACCTGCCAATTTTTGTCCCTTATCTTCTTTGACAATCACTTGCATTTCTGATAATCCTATGCCAATCTTTTCTTCTACAAGACTCCCCAAATAATTACCGCAAGCAAAACCAAACGCATATGCTACTATTTTGAGAGGATCCTCCATGATGTTATCCAGCACTGTGCTGACAAGAACCAACCAAATAGAAACCTCAAAAAAGGCGATTATTGCACCAATTTTACGATATCATTTTGTAATGAGAACCATTCTGATGGTAGCTAAAGATACCTCGAATATTTTTGCTATCACAATTCCTAAATACATCATAGTGTTCACCTGCTTTACCCATACTTTAATCAAGACTATTGTATCAATTATATTGGGTTTTGTAAAAGCAATTACAATGATTTAATTTAACTGACATTTTGAAGGTCAATATGGTATATTATAATTAATATTTTATAATCAACGAGGATAAACAAATGCTAAAAAATATTGAAAAAATTATCGGTTCACATAAAGCGAATAAATTTGGTGTCAAAAAACAATCATCAGTTTTAATCCCCTTGATCCTTCACAATGACTCATGGCATCTATTGTTTGAAAAACGAGCATTGACCCTAAATTCCCAACCTGGAGAAATCTGTTTTCCAGGAGGTTTGGTAGAATTGGATGAATGTCCAAAAGAAGCTGCCATTAGAGAAACCTGCGAAGAACTCAATATTACTGAAAATCATATCCGTTTGGTTGGTCAAATCGATTCGGTGATGACAAGTTTTGACATGCTGATCCATTGTTATGTCGGTGTTCTTGAAATCGAATACGAGAACATTCATCACTCAATCAGTGAAGTTGATGAATTGATTTTAGTACCACTGGATTATCTGCTGAGTGTACAACCGGAAACCTATAAGATTTCATCCAAATTCGATTTGGATATCGATTTTCCGTTCGAGGCAATTCCAAATGGCAAGAATTACAACTTCAAAAACACACAATATCCAATCGTATTTTATAATTATGATTCTGTCACCATCTGGGGGCTGACCGCACGTATGGTGTTTAACCTTGTGAATCTGATCAATGGCAAAAATTAAAATGGACCCTCACTTAATTCATTTAAAGTGAAAGCCCATTCATCTGGTTTCGGCACGTAAATTTTTCCTATATTCAATTGTTATACGAAATTCAACTGCGATAAGCATTCCTCCTAAAAGAACATTTTTAACAATTAGAAAAGAACCTTACAATTTTTCTTGCATGATGTTGCTCTTTCAACCTATGAGTCTCAAACCCATATATGACGTCCCGATCAACCAATCTATAAAAAAACCTTACGGTTTATTTATATTCATATATTACCCAATCGTATGTAAAACTAAACATTTTTTTACATTTGTTTGTGTTATAATAACAATATAATAGTTATGGGGTGAAAACATGGAACTGAAGAATATATTATTACCTGCCCATTCCATCGAGATCTCTGTAGAAGAGAAAGATGAGAACGGAAATTCCAATATCAAATTGCTTAAAACCGTTGTGGAAACTGGCTATGAAGACGGAAAATTTCGTGCAGTGGCGCCGATTTTACATGGCAATGTCTATAATTTTCATCCTGGGGATCTCATCGATGTTATCTTTTTATTAAAAGATGAGAACAAAGGAATCTTTTCCATATCATGCAAAGTCACAGAACGGTCAATTGAAGAGAATTTATCAATCATATCACTGGATGTTTTATCTGAACCTCAAAAGATTCAAAGAAGACAAGCCTTCAGAGTAAATGTCTTTAACACTTATACTTTTAAATACCGAGGTACAGAACGGGCTCTGGTCTCAAAAGATATCAGTTCCACGGGCATGCTTGCTTTGACAAATGCTTACATGAAACCATCAGACACTTTTGAGCTATTATTTGATGCCAATGTTTCCGGTTCAGACCAAGAAAACAATCCAGACAAAATATTCAGAATCAAATGTAGAGTTTTAGAAAGTACTGCTGAGCCTGAAATCAGACGTTATTCCAATCGTATTCGCTTTGAAGGCATGTCACCCACAGAGTCCAAATATCTGCTGCAGTTTCTCTACGCTAAACAGACTGAAATCATACAAAGTATGCCCGAATATGAGAACTACCTGGACAAGCTTTTCAGCGACCAATCTTCAGATCGAAGAAAAAATATGGATCGCATCCAAAGAAGAGTTCATATGATTGGTTATTTAAATCTATTTGTAGTGTTTTTTGCTTTCGTGTTCCTATTATTCGCTCAACCCGCTCCAATTTATGGACTGGACCGCTTTTTTGATTATTACAGGCCGAAAGTATGGAATATCGGATATCTTAGGGCAGCCATGGGAAGTGCATCACTCGCAGTATTGATGGGTCTGGCAGGACTCATGATGAACGCTACACGCCTTAAAAGAAAAAATGACACCTTGAATTCAGGTGTCATCGTATCACTTATACTTGGTCTTGTGATTATTGGTGTTATGTTATATTTTGTAGTAATGAATGATCTTGTGATTTTTTAGAGCCTTGTGAGACTTTACGTCTGACAAGGTTTTTTTCTATTCCGTTAAGAACACTTCTTTTGTTCTTGATCCATAGAGGAGCAATGACCGAGTCATGTGCACCGTCTCCTGTAATTCTATGAATTACAATAGATTCATCTAGGATCTCTATCGCATCAGTGACCCAATCGATATAAGTTTCAAGATCGAGCAACTCAAAACGCCTATTTTCATAATCTTGTTGAAGTGCAGTGTCTTTTAAAATATTGAGCATATGCAGCTTGACTCCAAATGGCTTCAAACTGGAAACATACTCCACCGAAGCCATGAAATCTTCATGTGTCTCGTCTGGAAGCCCCAAAATAAGATGAACCACGACCGGGATGCCAGCACTTTTCAATTTCATAAAAGTTTGATGAAACTGATCCAGTGTATAATGAGTCTGGAGCCAGTTCATGCTGTTCTCATGTATGGTTTGAAGCCCAAGTTCCACCCACAATATGCCTCTTTGCTTATATTCTTTTAAAAGTTCTATTTTTTCATCATCCAAACAATCCGGCCTTGTAGCGATGGCTAGACCTTCTATGCCATCAAAAGCCAGAGCCTCGTCATATAGTTTAGATAGAATGTCCACACTGGCGTAGGTGTTGGTGAAATTTTGAAAGTATGCAATATATCCAGTTGACTTCCATTTGTCAGCCAACAGTTTTTTTTGACTCTCAATCTGATCGTGTATGGAATAGGCTTGATTGGGATCATAGCCAGAGCCGACTACACCTGCGAATTCCCCTGAACCTTTCTCACTGCAAAATATGCATCCCGATTTGGCAAGGGTGCCATCTCTGTTTGGACATGTAAATCCCCCATCAATCGCAAGTTTGACCATTTTCTTACCATACTCTTTTTTAAAATAATCACTAAGCGCATTGTATCTTTTACCCATCAGACCTCACACCCTAATATTTCAATACTTCGATTCAAAATACCAGTAAAATAGGCCAATGTCAACCCATAATTGGTCATTGGGACAAATTGAAGCGAAGATTTTCGGATTCGGCTTTCCATCGTTTTTCGGTTGACCATGCAAGCTCCACAATGGATAATTAAATCATATCGATCAAGCATAACAGGAAAATCTTGCCCCATTGAAAACTCAATCTGAATCTCCTCTGAAATATTTTTTTTGATCAAATTCGGAATTTTGACTCTTCCAATATCTTCATGTGAATGGTTATGTGTACAGCTTTCGGATATCAATATTTTGGAACCCGAATCCATTTTCTCAAAAGCTCTTATACCTTCAAGTAATGAACCTATATCACCCTTTTGTCTGGCGAGCAAGATTGAAAAGCTCGTCAATTTGATGGATTGTGGCACCATTTCGCTAACTGCTGCGAATGCTTGAGAGTCTGTTATGACCAGATCGATTCGGGGCAATTCAAGTAAAGTTTGCTCAAGTTCTGTGTCTCTCACCACATGACATTTTATGCCATGATCCAAACAGTCTCTAATCACTTGAACCTGTGGTAAAATGATTCGTCCTTTAGGTGCTTCCGAGTCTATTGGTACAACAAGTACAACTGTACTGCCATATGGCAATAAGTCACCGACGAGAGGCAAATCTTCTTCCAGTTTTTCCAATCTTTTTTGAATGTCATCAACAAGATCAAGCACACTCTCTTGAACCTGTGTGGATACAAAAGTCACTGAACCAAAACTGGATTCAATTTCAGTTTTTTCAGACTTTCCGATCAGTTCCATTTTATTGACAACTACCATGTGAGGAATATTGAAGCGTTTGAACAACTTCGCCGTTTCTAAATAACCTGTATGATCAGGAGAAGTTCCATCTACCAGATAAATTGCAAAATCAGTACGATCCATCATCTGCTTGGTTTTTTCAATTCTGAGTGAACCAAGAGAGCCAATATCATCAAGCCCAGCTGTATCGAGCCAAACTACAGGACCAAATGGTATCAACTCCATTGCTTTTAATACCGGATCAGTCGTTGTTCCGCTCGTGTCAGAGACTATCGATATGTTTTGTCCTATAATTGCATTGAAAAGTGATGATTTTCCTGCATTTCTATTGCCATAAATACCAATGTGGATTCTATTTGAATTTGGAGTTTTATTCATATCGCTCTCCTATAGATAAATGTCTCTCTTACCGTCAGTCAAGTCTGATAATCCTTGTATTACCTTGGACTTGATATCATCTCTTTGAATTTTCTCAATTTGGCTTTCAATAAAGCCATCGACTGATGCTTTCAATTCCTCATCACCAAAATCAAGCGCATATTCTTTCAGGGTCATCAATGCGTTGGGTTGACAAACATGTTGTATCGCTCCAGTTTTTGCGAGGCTCATAAATCTATCTCCAGTTCTACCCATTCGATAACACGAAGTACAATGGCTTGGAATAAATCCATCATTGATCAGACCCTTGATCACTTCAAGTGGTGACCTTTCATCCGATATGGTAAATTGTTTGATTTCTTCTTCCATCTCGTTCTCTTTGTAACCACCTACACCTGTACATGAACCGGCACTGAGTTGTGAAACACCATGGTGTAATAACTCATTACGGATTTCCTTCGTCTCACGTGTGGATAATATGATGCCTGTAAAAGGTACTGCAATTCTTAGAATCGCCACAATTTTCTTAAAAGTATCATCATCAATCAAGTGATCATATTCCTTAAGTTCCATACCTTCTGCTTTCTTGAGGCGAGGAACGGAAATTGTATGGAAGCCGACTCCGTGATTGGATTCCAAATGGGCATTATGCATCATGAGTGCCAGTACCTCAAAACGATAATCTGAAAGACCGAACAAAACGCCCGCGCCTACATCGTCAAGACCACCCTGCATAGCTCGGTCAAAAGCAGTAAGATGATACTCATAATCGCCTTTAAGAGATTTTGGATGCATTTTCTCATAGGTCGGTTTATGGTATGTTTCCTGGAACAATATATAAGTACCTATTCCTGCAGCTTTGAGCTTTTCATAATTTTCTATGGTTGTAGAAGCTATATTCACATTTGCACGTCTGATGTTGCTGTTTTCCGACACTTCATCATAAATGATTCTAAGTGTATCAACAATATAATCGATATCACAATTCACTGGATCTTCCCCAGCTTCGAGAGCTATACGTTTATGCCCCATACTTTCAAGAATCCTGACTTCTTCACGGATTTCAGGTTCGGTGAGTTTTCTTCTCGCAAATTTGTTGTCGCGCTTATACCCACAGTAGACACAGTTGTTCACACAATAGTTGCTGACATAAAGTGGAGCGAACAAAACGACTCTGTTGCCATAAATGGATTGCTTAATCTCTGCAGCCAAATTATAAATCATTTTCAGATGATTCGGGTTTGTCGCCTGAAGGATGATAGCAATATCTTCATAAGATAACCCATTTCTGTGTTTTGCTTTTTCTATTACTGATGCGATTTGTGATTCTGTAACCACTTCAGTTTTTGTTAAAATTTCTCCAATCAACTCGTGATTGATAAAATCAGCTTGTTTATAATTTTGATCTCCATACTTAGGCATAAAACCCTCCATTTGATATATTATTCTACGATAGTCTTTTTTGATACGGAAGTCTTCACCAAAACACTTTTCAAATTACCGAGTTTTCCAGTCAATCCGTTGATTTCATCCATACTCCCAATCACAATGATTGTGACAACTGATATGCCATGTTGATCAAAAGGGATCCCTGTACGGCCTCTGACAATTCCCTTGAATTCCGAAATGATTTGATTGAACTGACTTTGTACCGATTGCGGTTCTTCTAGAATCGCGCTTATAACAGCAATTTTCTTATCCATGATTACCTCCATAAAAAAAGCCTTCTCTAAGAGAAGGCAGCATATTAAAATCATAAACATCCATTGTTTACGAATGATTTGCTTACTTCCTTTGAAATCAGATTGCTCTTTTTTGTTAGGTGGTAAAGATCACTGTTTGTTAATATATTATCAATTAAGGCTAAATGTGTCAAGTGTTATTTTAGACACTCAAATTGAACTATAAAGACTCTTTCATTTTTTCGAAATCCAAAATCTTAAAGGATGACTTATGAAAATCAATCAGTCCCTCTTCTTTCATTTTACTGAGTTCTCTAGAGACAGATGGTCTTGCGACATTGAAAAAATCAGCTAGCTCATCACGATTCATTGTGAGTGTGAAAATGTTCTTATTCGTTATTTTGTGTTGTTCTAGGAAATAAGCACAAAGTTTACCTCTTAAACTTCTGATGGACAAATATTCCACTTTCCGGTTCAACATCAGTGCCTTTTTTGACATGATTTTGAGTAAATTTTCAATAAGTTGTCTATGGCTGTCGCACATCTTATTACACATCGATATGACTTTCTCTGGTGAAACAAATATTACTGTGCAATCCGTTTGGGCTGTAACAGTCGCTGGCCATACTTTTTTTTCAGAAAAACTCACCATCTCTCCAAACATGTCTCCTTTTTTGAGCATAGTCATGACAGTGCGGTCACCGGCCATACTTTCTTTGGCAATCAATACTTCCCCTTCAATGACAATACCAATCCCCTCAAAAGGATCTTGGCTGTTTACTATCGTCTCTGACTTTGAATATTTCAGAATTCTTGGATTTAGACAATTTAACATTTTTTGAAGTTCATGATGCTCTATATTCTTAAACATCGGTGTGGATTCAAGGATTGAAACCACATTGCTTTCTATCTGTGTGATCATATTCTATATTACCTCAATTTTATAGGATGTTTTTATTATACACGAAAAAAAGATTGCCTTCAAAGAAATCAAATTCTTTGAAGACAATCTTAAAAGTTTGTTCACATTATGCTTTTGATTTGTCCAATTTTTCCATTGTGATTCCAGTGAATCCGTAGAACATGGAAACTAAAGGATTAACAAGATTTAAAATACTATATGGGATGTAAGTCCATGGTGCCAACCCTAAAGTGGCGATCATGAACGCACCGCATGTATTCCAAGGAATAAGTGGCGAAGTAAGAGTACCTGAATCCTCAAGAACCCTTGAAAGGTTTTTAGGATGGAGATTTCTTTCAGCATACGCATCTTTAAACATTCTACCTGGAATAACGATTGCAAGATATTGGTCACCAGCTATGATGTTCATACCGAATGCAGTAAGAATTGTTGCAACAACCAATAATCCTGTAGTTTTAGCAATTTTAAGAATTTCAGCAGCAAGAGCTTGAAGCATGCCTGTTTTTTCCATTACACCACCAAAGATCATGGCACAAAGGATCAAGGAAATAGTCCACATCATACTATCGAGTCCGCCTCTTGAAAGAAGCTCATCAACACTACCGACACCTGTATCAGCAGAGAAACCATAGTGAAGCGCATCAACAACATCACCAATTGCTGAACCTTGAACGACCATTGCAGCGATACCACCTAAAATGGCTCCACCGAATAGTCCAGGAATTGCAGGAACCTTCATAACTACGATTCCGATTACGATTACAGGAACGAGTAAAAGCAATGGACTAAGTGTGAAAGTAGCTTCAAGAGCACCATTCATTTCGTTGATTAAAGTCAAGTCAAGTACGTTTCCTGAGTATCTCATTCCTAAGAAAAGGAAGAAAATAATCGAGATGATGTACGAAGGACCAGTTGTGAAAATCATATGTTTGATATGCTCAAACAAAGTTGCTCCTGCCATTGCAGGTGCGAGGTTTGTCGTATCAGAAAGCGGTGACATCTTATCGCCGAAATAAGCTCCGGAAATGATAGCACCACCGATCATTGGAGAAGGAATTCCAAGACCCATACCAACACCCATGAGTGCGATACCAACTGTACCAGCTGTAGTCCAAGAAGAACCTGTTGCCAATGAAACGATTGAACACATTAATAGTGTAGCCACCAAGAATATGCTAGGTGATAAAATTTGTAAACCATAGTAAATCATGGTCGGAACGATACCAGACAGCATCCATGTACCGATAACCATACCGATGATCATCAAAATGATAATTGCTCCCATAGACATTTTGATTGTATCTACAATACCTTCTTCAATTTCAGCCCAGGTGACTTTCAAAACGAACATTCCAATCAATGCAGCAAAAATCGCTGAAGTGAATAATGGAATATGCGGATCAGCACCTAAGAATCTCAATGAAACAGCTAAAGTAGTTATCAAAAATAATACTGGAATGAGTGCAATCCATGGTGAAACTTTTCTTGTTTCCATAAATTTGTGCCCCCCTATAAATTTTTTGAACGCCCCTTTTTCAAACGTTCGATGTGTTAATTATAGGTAATGACTACAGAAAAACTCTAAATAATTCAAAATAATACAAATATATTTCCATAAAGTTATTTTTTTATTACATTTCTTCTGCAATCAACAGCAAATTGTCCAAAAACTTTTTGATATTGATCTTTCCGCCGCTTGTTTTCTTCCCTCTCACACATTCCATTTCCAGCCTAACTTGGTCGAAATCGAAGAGGGTATTGGAATAATTGACGAAAGTTTCATTCAGATAATCTTCAATTCCAAGATTGGCGACATTTGAGAGACCCTTGTTGATTGTCCTTCTGATTCTCTGTTCCATAGCCTTTGGATTATCTGATAATTCATTGGTGAGATCCATCAACTTGAGCTGATTACTGGATGAACCTTTGTTTTTCATGTAATGACAGATCTTAATGATCTCGTCGCATCCCGACTCACCCAGTATTCCGAGTTTTGAAAAGATCATTTTGTATTTTTTTTCATCTTCTGAATGTTCTTGCGACCTGCTTTCGTCATTATATGATAGTGGGCCGTCATCCATCATGAACACTTTTTTGATTCTGTTCAAGCTGATTTCCATTTTGATCTGATTACCGATATTTCTGATGACTTGAGTCAGCTCTTTCTTGTTGACAGGTTTGCTGATAAAGAAGGTGATTCCTTTTTCGTAGGCATCCCCCACAATTTTTTTTGATGATACTTGAGAGATCATGATGCTTTTAGTACTTGGACTCCGAATCAAAAGCCTTTCAACAAAGGTTATGCCGTCCAGTTCTGGCATAAGCAAATCTACAAGTACCAAATCCGGTTTGAGCAAGCAAACCTCTTCAAGAGCATTGAGACTGTTCGAGCTCATACCCACGATTTCTCCCAAATTGTTATCCAGTATAATTTCTTCTATCATTTTGATGACTGTCGAATCGTCATCCACTATATAGAGCTTCATTTCACACCTCACAAACTGATTTTGGGGATCATGACAATAAATTCTGTTCCCGTGCCGGCTTCAGATTTGACTTCAATACTGCCACCAAAGTAATTTTCAACGATATCCTTGACTAGTGTGAGTCCGATACCTCTATTGGAATTGCCTGTGATCTCATCGTATTTGGTCGAATATCCGGGATTGAAGATATATTCCAGTTTTTCTTCGGATATGCCTCCTCCAGTGTCTTTAACTTGAAAAATGTGATGCTCATGATCCGATTGATGCTTGAAATGAATTTGACCATCATATTCAATAGATTCGATGGCATTGACAATCAAATTTCTGAGCACAGACATGAGCATGCTATGTTCATGAACCATCGAAGCATCTTCCACTTCAAAATGAAGTTCAATCGGCATTTGATTCTTGACGAGATTTCTTTGAGTGGACAAGTAGATCATCCTCGATATATCTGACAAAGACACTTGATCAAATGGATTTTCTTTGTTGATGATATCGTCAATGCCTTCAACTGCCCGGAAATAATTTTTCTTTATCTCATGTACATTTTTGGCAATACTAAGTGCTTTGTTTCTTTTCTCGTTCGGCTCGAGCATGTCATATTCCCTATATAGACTAAATGATTCGTCCATGACTTGCTCGACATGATCCATATTGTTCTTAAGGAAATAGATTTCACCTCGTAGTTCAGAAATCAAATCCATTTGCATCCGATAACGTTCATCATGCTCTTCCTTCCTAAGAAAAGAATTGTAATAATTGAGCGCACTAATGAGGAAAACCGCAACAGTGCCTCTGATGACAGCGACTGCAAGCAGTGTCGCCATAACACTATTTGAAAAATATTCCTCAATTCCAAAACGTGAAATGAATTCTGCCGCGTTTCCGAAAAAATCTCCTGCCATTGCAGCAAAAAACAATACATATAAAGTCTGCTTATCATTTTTATAAAATAAAAAGTACATTATTGTTCCATAGATCAAATCGAAATACAAAAAATTGAGATCCGCATTAAACGCATTCTGAAAACTTCCGTAGTAATAATACCCTGTGATTGTCCTGAATGCGAGGCCGATGATGGCAATATGAACTCCAGTAATGACGGGATGTAGTCTTCTGTCCATGAAATAGTAAATCGGTAAAATCACCACCGCCAAATTAATCGTATAATCAAACGGAAATATTTTAAGATAAAACCCTGCCAATATGGCATCCACAAATGCAATCAGGATCATTTTCCGTTCCTGCATTCCGTTCATATTATATTTGATACGTTCCATCATTTCTCCGATCTTTCAAAAAAGCTTACTATACCAGCATACTCCTCAAGCGCTTTCTCACCTTGCTCTGTAATCTGATATGTCCCTCTTGATACTCGTTCATACCATTTAAAAAAATTCTGATTCAACAGACTTGTGGTTTTCGTGCAACTCGGGAATAGGTTTCGGATCTCCTTGGTGGTGAGAATCCCATTTTGTTTCAACAACCATGTGATTCTAAGACACTCCTCCCTATACCCCGTCATTATTTTGGTCTTTGTGGATCCACCACTATTATAATCTCCGGACCGTCTATGAAACTCTTTGATCAACCTTGCTTTCGCTTTTTTTGCACTATTTATGCTTTTGCTTCTATCAAAAGGTGCCGCTTCAAGTATTACGTACACTTCTGGTTCAATCGCTCTGAAGTTTATTGTCAGAAGTCCGATTTCCAGTCTTCTAAGTGTATTCAATGTGTCTTGGAACCGTTTTGAGT
>JAIOSU010000050.1 GCA_021107455.1 Clostridiales bacterium
CCTGTGTGATTAAGATCCTCTCGTTTTAAATAGATCTTTGCTCCCCCGAGAGTTTCACTGAGATTTCTAGCATAAGTGAGTGGATTGGAACGACCAACATAGTCCTTTTGTAGAGCTTTTAATTCGCGTAAAAAATCTGGATCTTCAATGTATTTAAAAAATGCTTGTTCAACCTCTTTGAGAGAGGATTCAAGTGCACTAGGAACGAAACGACCGCCATATGCGCCAAAATTGCCATTACCGGTATATGCTTGTGTCATCATAATAATCTCCTTTTCAATAGTTTCATAGTTTTTAGTTAAAATCTTATTGAGCGATAAAGTTCATTTTTGCCACATATTGATCCCTCCTTCCCTAAAAAAATCAAATAAAAAACGCCCTCTACATGCGTCAAACATGTAGAGGGCGATATCTCGCGGTGCCACCTCTTAATAATGGTCAATAGACCATTTCTCAAATCAAATACGGGTATAAAATACCGATATTCTATCTCTATAACGGGAGAAGCCCGTGTCACCTACTATCAATTTCGGATCCCACTCAAGAGCCCATTCAACGAATTTCACACTGTCGACCTCCCACCAATGGCCAACTCTCTGAAAATGTTCTGTTCATCTACTCTTCTCTTTCAACGCTTTACTATGAAGTTATTCTGAATTATACAGCAGGTTATTAAAAAGTGCAAGAATAATTTAAACAATCTATTCTATTGTGATCATCAAAAATCCGCAAAAAGCACCATTGTCAACATCAAGTGTTTTCGAAGTATGAGATTTTAAATCGTTGATCAGTGCACGGTACTGAGAATAAAAATCAAAATTTGGCTTGGTTGTGTACTTGAACTCTGTCACTTCTAAATAATTGAGTACACTTTTTACCGTTGTTGGCTTGACCAGCACCTCATAATCACCATTAAAATAAACACCTAAGACCGTTAGAATTGGCCATTTAGCAATATCATACTCAGCTAAAAACAACACCAATTGATTAAAACCTTTTCGTTGCTCACCATATAATAGTTCCCAAAGCGCATTTGAAAGGGTTTCAATGTCTTCACCACTAAACAGTTGAGAGACATTTTTATATTTGACTTTCTCAAAAGTTGACACCAAAGAAGATTTCGAAATCAATTTAGTAAATGCTGCTGAAATTGCATCAGGATCTTCAAACTTCTCTTTTGCAAAATTATGATGCACAAATTCTTTTAACTCTTCGACCTTATGTTTTTTTGAAATCGCCATTAACTCTGGATCTTCAAACCCCTGAGGATACCTAAGTAGAAAAATCGATTCAAGTTTTTTCAGCTTCTCCAGGTTCATTTAAACCTCCTTATTAGCTTTCACTACACTTATCTGGTCTTCATTGTCGGATACAATTATTTTATCGATATTAAAAGCTATTATTCCTACATTGTCACCTAAGATGAATTGAGGCATATTGTTTCTTTTCATATGAAGTTCTTTATAGTGCTTTTCTTCTACATCATTCTCAATTGCCACAGCAGTACCTAAGAAAGTAGCACTGATTTTTTGTGGACTTGAGAACAACAATGAGACATTTTTGTTGTTTTGGATATTACTATATTTTTTACTGTCTCTTCTGCTACTTAATATAACTATATTCTCTTCTTCAACAAAGGTGAAATTCATCAGTGAGATGTAAGGTTGATTCTCTGAACACGTAGCCATTGCACATAGTTCTTCATTCTCCAGCAGATCTTTAATAACTTTCGGGATTTCCATATTAGTACTCCTATTCCGTTGTGAACTACTTCAAAAAAAGATAGCATGCGTTGCCATAAACGTGGCACGAATGACTATCTTTTGTAGTTAATCTACTTAATCGATGCTTCAAAAATCTCTTGAATGGATTCATCCAACATCTGGTTGAACTCCTCATCGCTTTGATCAACACTCAATCCTTCTGATAATGCTCTAGAAAAACTTGCAATGAGTCCGTTGTTTTCAGCAAGTTTTTTGTTTGCCAAATCTCTCGAATAACCACCTGATAATGCAACAACTCTAACTACATTTGGAAGTGTCATCAAATCCGCATATAGATTGGCTTCATCGGGTATGGTTAGTTTCAACATCACTTGATGATTTTCGTCTAAGGCGTTGATATGTGTCATCAGCTCTTCTTTTAGTATTTCTTCAGCACCTTTTTTATCCAGTGTATCAATATCTACTTCTGGTTCAATTATTGGAATCAAACCAGCTTCGCTGATAATTTTCGCGATTTCAAATTGCTGATCCACTATAGCCTTAATGCCCTCTTTATTAGCTTCTTTGATTACTGAACGCATCTTCGTTCCAAAAATATGACGTTCATTTGCACGAATAAGCAGCTCATTTAAATTTGAAATAGGTTTCATCATCTGAACGCCATTACCTAGATCAGCCAGACCACTATCAACTTTTAAAAATGAAATGATTCCTTTGGTTTCCCAAAGATAATCTGCACTATAAAGGCCATCCACTTTTGAATCCATAGTCTTCTCAAACAATATGGCACCAAGAATCCTTTCGCTATTGAAAGCTGGACTTTTCATGATTCTGGATCTCATCTGGTGTACAAGTTCAAACATTTCTGCTTCATTTGAGTAAGTATTTTCTGGAATTCCGTATTTTTCAAGGGCTTTTGGAGTACTCCCGCCACTTTGATCTAGTGCTGCTATAAAGCCTTGATCATTTTTCATTCTGTTTAATTGTTTATTTTTCATATGAACCTCTCTTTCACTACACTTATACCCATTCATATGTTTTTTAACGCCAGTGCTTCAAATTTATCTCTTAAATCATATACGACGCTTTGTTTCACATCCTCAGCTCTATTGTACATTTTATTATAAATTTCGTCATTTTGTATTCCAAGTATCCTGGCTGCCAATAAGCCTGCGTTCTTCGAATTAGTGATTCCAACAGTTGCAACAGGGACACCCCCAGGCATTTGAACGATTGATAACAAAGCATCAAGTCCTTCTAAAGTCTTAAGTTGGATTGGAACACCAATTACGGGAAGTTGTGTCATTGATGCAGCCATTCCTGGAAGATGAGCAGCTCCACCAGCTCCTGCAATGATTACCTTGAGTCCTCTGTCATACGCTGATTTTGCATAGTCAAACAATCGATCCGGTGTTCTGTGCGCAGAAACAACTTTTATTTCGAAAGGAATGGATAATTCGTTCATTACTATGGCAGCATTCTTCATAATCTCAAAATCAGATTCACTTCCCATTATGATTCCAACCAATGGCACTTGCTTATTTGATTGCTCTTTTATCATTTGTTATTCTCCTTTTAGTCTTATGCTATTCAGTGCAATTCTTCCTTTATCCTCTGCTTCTTCAACAGTTTCTCCCAAAATTGTAATATGTCCAATTTTCTTTAAATTATTAGTATCAGGTTTGCCATATATGTGACAATGACAATCCTTTATGCTAAATAGAGAGTCAAGACCGCTGACACTATATTTCCCCTTTGACTCTTCATTCCCGAGTATATTATACATGGCGCATGGTTGTCTGAGATGTGTTGAACCTAATGGCATGCCACAGACTATTCTTACCAATTGCTCATATTGGGAAGTGATACATCCTTCGATTGTATAGTGGCCTGAATTGTGCGGTCTCGGAGCAATTTCATTGACTATTATTTCTGAGTCATTGTCTACAAAAAATTCAATACAAAATACACCGTAATCATCCAGTTCCTCAACAATCATCAAGCTCGTATCATGAATCTTTTTAAGCACATCATCTGTCAGCCTTGCTGGTACAAGTGTTTTGATTAGAATACTATTTTGATGTACATTTTCAACGACTGGGTAAAATGAAACTTCAGTGTCATTTTTAACCACTACAATCGAAACTTCTTTGGTGAAATCAATGAGTTCTTCAATGAAAACTTCTTCTCCACTAAACATTTGATACGCTGGTTCCAACTCGATTTTGCTTTTTATGACTATATTGCCTTTTCCATCGTAACCATTGAAACTCGACTTTAATATCGCCTTTTGATCCAAATATTGAAAAAGGTTTGTTAATTCATCCAAGTTATTAACTTCACTAAACTCGGGAACATTTACTCCAATTCTCTTTAGCATTGTTTTCTGATTGAATTTATTTTGAATGACTCCCAACGTTCTCGAAGATGGAACAACCCTATAACCACTATTTTCCAATGACTCCAGGATTTTAGCATTGATATGCTCAAATTCAAATGTGATTACATCCGTTTTTTTCGCCAATTCAAAATATGCAGAAATATCATCAAATCCTGCTACGATTTGTTCATCTGCTACTTGTCCTGCAGGAGAATTTGGTTTTGGATCCAAAACGATAACATGATATCCCATCCTTTTTGCCTCAAAAACAAACATTCTACCAAGCTGTCCGCCTCCAATTACTCCAATCGTTGCAGGTGGAAACAATTTGTTGATTTTATTAACGTTCATCAAACACCATCCCATTTTTTCAATAAAAAAAGCCAATAACAACTCCTAACAGGAAATTGTTATTGGCTAACTTTCTGACTGGTATAAAACCTTTCAGTTAATCTTCCAATGCTATTCAACTAAATATTCTTCATGATTTTGATCTACCACTACTGCAATGATTTTTTCGCCTGTTTTAGTGCTGACGTCAGAATATGTACTAATTATATTGACATCAACAACTGATTTGATCGCATTTTCCAAATCCACCCGTGCGTTCTCAAATAAAGCTGTTCTGACCTTTTTGATCAATTCGATACCATCACGATTTTGTGCCAAATTTTTCTCTGATGGACTTAAAAAACCCTTTAAACGGATAATGATCAAATCTTGAAAAATTATAGTCCGAATTTTTTCTGGTCCACGTCCCATTTGTTCAATCTCAAACTTACTGATTGCTTCGCTAATTTTCGACTCAATTTGTCCTTTTGTCATGAATTCAAACTCCTCACACCAGAAATATGCGAACTATTTTTGCGTTTATTTGAAAATTATAGCATATATTTATCATAGCATCAATCAATTATGTTAAATATTTCATATTTTTAAAAAGAATTCATGAATTTAACGAACATTTATTATATCTCTCACTTGTTAACTAGAGATTTTCGAAATTCTCCAAAACCAATGAAAACAATCCATAGATAAGCCAAAGTTTTTGGAATCATCAGCATTCCAATCAGCATATGCACTTGAGCCCAAAGTACTACTGGAATGTAAAAACCAAAGGAGAGGACCACGGCTATAGCCATTTTCTTTGCATTTTTGTCATTGTGTTGAATTCCACTGCGGTATAAAAGAATAATCATAATGATGCCCATAATGGCGAATGGTATGTTTCGATATATTGCCCATGCGATTGAAGAATCACTAATAAACCATTGATTTTGGGGAAAGAAACAAAGTGCAATTCGCATCGTTGCAAGAATCCACATTGTGGCATCCAATTTAGGAACATCAGAGACTTTAAAGCGCATCTTCCATAGAGTATATAGGATCAGATAAAAAATGGTCATAGTGATTGAAGTGACAAACTTACCAAATCCCAATGAAACGACATGACTTTCAAAGCCGGTAGTCTGAAGTGCGATAATCCTTGGAATAAGATGAAAAGCATCACCAAATCCTAAAGTAACAGACATGATTCCAAACCATTTAAAATAAACATTGCCTTTCGATTTTGTAATCATCGTTAGACCGATAAGAATTACTGTGGTTAAGTAACTGATGTGAAAAATAGGTTCCATTATTGCTTGCATAAAAACGCTCCTTTAATGTTCTCATAGTTTTATTATTGATATGATCAGTATATATGACACATATGAATCTGTTTTTAAGTGCATCTTAATTCCATCTTAATTTTAATTTTTAGGATTTGAATGTGGTATAATCTAAACAATTGGAGGACATATTCATGAACAAGAATCCTAACCAACCTACTCTTTTGATTATTGACGATGAACAAGATATTGCAGTACTATTATCCACTGTACTGAAACGTGAAGGTTTTGAAGATGTGCATATGGCTTCAACTGCAAAAGAGGGATTAGATGCCTTCAAGCGCTTGATGCCTGATTTGGTGCTCCTTGATATTATGCTTCCCGACGGAAATGGTTATGACCTTTTTTCGGAATTTCAGCAAATAAAAAAAGTGCCCATCTTATTTGTTTCAGCTAAAGATGAGGAAATAGACCGTCTTCTAGGATTTGCACTAGGTGCAGAAGATTATATAACCAAACCTTTCAGCCCTAAAGAAGTGGCTTACAGGGTGAAGGCAAGACTAAAATGGTTAATGGGTGAAGTGCAAACCCCCATTCAGGATAAAAAAATTCATTTTGGCGTTTTTTGCATTGATCCCGATGCTGGTGAAGTCAGAAAGGCAGGCAAACTTCTTGACTTTACTGCAAAAGAATTGAAGCTTCTATTTTATCTCGCACAGAACCCAAATCGAATATTAAGCAAAGAAATGATTTGTACAGCTGTATGGGGAGAAGATTTTATTGGTTTTGACAACACCATATCTGTCCACATCAGAAAAATTCGATTGAAAATTGAAGATGATCCCTCAAATCCAAAATGGATTCAGACTGTGATCGGACTTGGTTATAAATTTGTTGCGAAAGGAGATGTGAGATGAGATTCCGGATTATGATGCACTATGCACTTAGCTTCTTTCTTGCATGTCTCTTTATCGTAGTGATCAATATTTTCTACATGCGCAGTTATGTCTATAAAGAAGGAGATTTATATCACTTTGACCCCAAACCAATCATGTCACAAATTAGCCAGGGTATTTCCATAGAAGATGGATCAAGGCTACAAATGACTGATGATCTTAAGACCTACCTTGAAAATGAGGCTATTGGAGTTCAAATCATTGATGAGAAACTGGAGGAAGCAACTAGGTTTAATGCACCTGAAGGATTAGCGAAGTCCTATAATCCTTCGGAGGTTGTAGAGCTTTATGAAAGTGAAGACTTTACGACATTCGTGGAAAGTCAGCGTTTGGGAGATCAGATTTTTACTGTATTTACGTTCTTAAATCCTGAAAATGTGAATCGAACACTTTATACTTATGACGTTGGACAAGTAGGTGCTGCGTATAATATATTCTGGTTGGTGGGAATGAACTTAATTCTGCTCTTGATTATCAGTTACATGTATACTTATAGTATCAGCAGACCGATTCATCGTGTGATTGAACGTATTGTCTCCATTTCTAATGGAAGCTATGAGACACGTGAACCTGGAAACGGAATCTATGCTCCAGTTGAAAAAGCAATGAACCAACTTGGAGTTCAACTTGAGACCTCCCGTTTAGAAAGGGAGCACGCGGATACAACACGCGAAGAATGGATTTCAAATTTGTCTCATGACATCAAGACTCCGCTTACTTCTATTTTAGGATATGGTGAATTGCTGGGAGATATAGATTATCCCCTGAGTGATGAAGAAAGATTGCATTATAAAGAAGTCATCTCATCAAAAGGAGCTTATATAGAAACGCTTCTTGCTGATCTTAATTTGGCAACGAGGTTGAAACATCATCAAATGGCGCTTGATTATGAAGTGATCAACTTGGTGGCAGTGGTTAAAACTGTGCTAATAGACGTTTTAAACAGTCCTCGGGTTATGCTTTTAGAACACTCTGTGATATTTACACATTCTAAAGATGTCGTTCTTGTTGCGATGGATTGTCATCTTTTCAAGCGTGCATTGCTCAATTTGGTTCACAACAGCTTTGTGCACAACGAGGGGGCTGTAACGGTGAAGGTCAATTTGGATGCCAGCGATCCTGAATGGGTGTGCATTGACATTGACGACGATGGTGTCGGGGTTCAGGAAAATGATCTTAAACAGATTTTTTCAAGATACTATAGAGGTACGCATACACGTGCAACCAGCGAAGGAAGTGGTCTTGGTATGGCTATCGCAAAGGACATCATCGAAGCACATGAAGGTTCAATCAATGCAGAAAGAAGTTCTTTGGGGGGACTCAAAATCACAATTAAATTGAGACAAACAATTAATGAGTAGAGGTGAAATTCATTAGCTTTGTTGATTCACCCATAAGAAAAAAGATAGCATGCGTCGCCATATACATGGCACAAATGACTATCTTTTTTCATTTGAGCTTACCAATATTCATACCCAAAATATCATCCATATCAATACTGGTATCATCAATTAGTATGGTGCGATAAGCAGAATCAATTTGCTGGACAGTTCCAGTCAATGTGATAAAATCATCAGCAACAAAATATGTGATCGTGACAATCGAATCTTTCTTGATATTATGGATTTTTTCATTAAGCTCTAGTGCCAAATCTTCGGACATTTCAGTCTTTGACAGAAGCACTTTTTCTTTCTTTTCAAGTGCTTCATTTAATCCTTTAACAGCTGCGAATGGTAAGAACTGTTTTGCCCTTTCGGAGATTGGCATAGGAGATTTTGGTTTATTCGCCACTTTTATGCCCTCCTATCTGACGATTCCGATCCCTGGTAGTCGCTCCTTCGCTGTAGTTCATGCCTTTTAGGATTGAATTTTTCCCGTATTTCTTCTTTATACCTAAAACTGCTTTTTGAACTCTGTTATTACGCTCAGTGGATTGATCATCTTTAGGATTATCAAACATACTGATTTGAATCGCATCGCTAGGAATATCATCAGTGACGTGATTGCATGTGATATTGATCCTCCGAACGGGTTTACCAGGGTCGACAATGCGATCATAGAGCGTTGTGACTGCAGGTAAAATGATGCTGTCAGCACTGGTTGATTTATCGAGTTTCGCAGTTCCTCTTACAGGTTCAACATGAAGCGCATTTGAATAACCGATATATATAGTTACTGAATCTGTGACCAGCCCTTTGTCGACAAGATCCAAACAAAGCAAATCCATCATTTCCCGAACAATGAGCCGTCCTTCTTCAAAATCATAATCTCTCATTAGAACTTGTCCACTTGAGATGCAATTTGATTTGGGTTTATAGGCCTTAATATCTGAAATTGTAACGGGTTCACGCCCCCATGCGTGATCAATAAGCAATTCAGCATCTATACCAAATACATTATATAAGAAATCTTCATTCATTTCTGCAATCTGTCTCATGGTAGTGATTCCATATCGCTCTAGTGTAGTAGCAGTTCCTTTTCCAATGCGCCAAAAATCAATTAGTGGTTTATGGTCCCATAGAATTTCACGATAGGAGTCTTCATCGAGTATACCAATGAAGTCTGGTGCGTGCTTTGCAGTGATATCAAGTGCGATCTTTGCGAGATAAAGATTTGTTCCGATGCCACATGTGGCGCGGACACCGACTTCACTTAGAATTTCTCCCATAAGCATCATGGCCATTTCTTTTGCTGTCATGTGATACGTGGAGAGATACTCC
>JAIOSU010000115.1 GCA_021107455.1 Clostridiales bacterium
CCATATTCTCGAAACAAGCGATCATAGAAGTTGATGATACAGAAATCACTTTACTGGATACTCCTGGACACGTTGATTTTTCAGCAGAGATGGAGAGGACACTACAGGTGCTTGATTATGCCGTTTTGGTGATCAGTGGAGCGGACGGAGTACAAGGACATACAAAAACATTGTGGAGGTTACTAGAGATATACCGGATTCCTGTTTTCGTGTTTATCAATAAGATGGATCAAAACGGAACGGATCAAGAATGGATCAACAATAATCTGAAGCAACACCTGAGTGGGTCGTGTGTGGACTTTTCCGAGATAGGAAGCGAAACATTTTGTGAGCAACTTGCAATGTGCGACGAGAGTATACTGGAATCCTATCTTGAAAGAGGAAAAATTGAGATTGGTGCGATAAGAAAGGCTATAGTGAACCGGAAAGTTTTTCCTTGTTTTTTCGGGTCAGCACTGAGACTGGAAGGGATTGAGTCTTTCATGAGAGGAATTTTCGAGTATTCGCACCCAAGGACTTATCCGAATGAGTTTGGAGCAAAAATTTTCAAGATTACAAGAGACGAGCAGGGCAACAGATTGACACATCTGAAAATCACTGGCGGACACCTCAAAGTCAAGGATGTCATAATAAGCAATGATGCTGAGGAGAAAATCAATCAAATCCGTGTGTATTCAGGCCATAAGTTTGAAGTACGAGGCGAAGTGGATGCTGGAACAGTTTGTGCAGTGACAGGACCAATAGGGACCAGGCCAGGTGAAGGGATAGGGATTGAAGAAACTTCCAACGCTCCGATTCTGGAACCAGTGCTGGCTTATCAAGTCATTCTACCTGATGGCTGTGATCCGAGAGTGATTTTCCCTAAGCTTCGTCAAATAGAAGAGGAAGAACCAGAACTTCACTTTGTTTGGGAAGAGACGCTTCAAGAAATTCATGCGAGGATCATGGGAGAAGTTCAGATTGAAATACTGCAAAGTATGATTCAAAGTCGATTTGATATTGAAGTCAGTTTTGGGGAAGGGCGCATCGTTTACAAAGAGACTATTGTAAATGTAGTAGAGGGTGTGGGGCACTTTGAACCACTCAGACATTATGCTGAAGTACATCTGTTGCTTGAACCGGGTGAAGCTGGAAGTGGACTTGATATTTCCACAAAATGCAGTGAAGATGACCTAGGCAGGAGTTGGCAGAGGCTGGTGATTTCACATCTGAAGGAAAGAACCCACAAAGGAGTCCTTACTGGTTCAGCAATCACAGATATGAAGATCACTTTGGTTTCTGGGAAAGCCCATAATAAGCATACAGAAGGTGGAGATTTTAGGGAAGCGACTTTCAGGGCGCTTCGCCAGGGGCTGAAAGAGGCTGAATCCATGTTACTTGAGCCATATTACGATTTTAGACTTGAACTGCCTGAAAAAATGGTGGGAAGAGCCATGACTGATATAGAAAAGATGTATGGAATCAGCGAAATTACACAAATTGTAGGTGAAAATGCAATACTAGTTGGAAGCGCACCAGTTTCAACCATGAGGAACTATCAAAGAGAGGTAGTTGCATATACAAAAGGTCTTGGCAGACTGTTTACCACACTTAAAGGCTATGGCCCATGTCATAATGCTGAGGATGTCATCAAAGAAATCGGGTACGACTCTGAGGGAGATTTAGAAAATCCCACAGGTTCAGTTTTCTGCAAAAATGGAACGGGTTATTTGGTCGAATGGGACCAAGTGAAAGAACATATGCATCTGGAACCTTATCTACAAATGAAAATTCAATCAGATGAACCCTCAGAACTTTCAGGTAAATTAACACGTGATAATGGCTCCATCAGCCTCGAAGAAATCGATCAGATCTTCAACACCACTTTTTTTGCCAATCAAGGAAAAAAGACTGTTTGGAGAAAGCAAAAGAGCTCAAATGACAGCTATTATGGATCGACAACTTATATCGGCAAGAGAAAAGAAAATCTTGAAGAATACCTTTTGGTTGATGGATACAATATCATATTCTCGTGGCCTGAACTTAAAGCACTTGCTGATGACAACATGGATGGTGCAAGAGCGAAACTGATGGATATGCTCAGTAATTATCAAGGGATTAGAAAATGTGAAATCATAGTGGTTTTTGATGCTTATCGTGTCGCAGGAAGACGTGAGGAATCCACTGATTATCATAATATTCATCTGGTGTTTACAAGTGAAGCCCAAACTGCGGACCACTATATCGAAAAATTCGCACATCAAAACCAAGATAAATATAAAATCATTGTCGCAACTTCAGACGGGCTTCAACAAATGATCATTAGAGGAGCTGGTGCGGAACTTCTTTCGTCCAGAGAACTGAAGGAAGAAATCGAGTCTGCAAATGAACGATTAAAAGAAGAATATCAACTTCAAAACGAATCAAAGAAAAGTGCCTTTGAAGATGCTTTATCGAGTGACGAGAAGAACAAAATGGATGATATGGTCAACAAACCAAAAGTTTAGAATTCAGATTGCATGTTTTGAATGAGGGTATAAAATTTCTGTGAGGTGTTCACCTATCTATTGGCTTTCTGGCCATCAAGGGGGTAATGAATATGTTTACGGGAATCTTTAAGAAGATTTTCTTTGTGTTGCTTATTGTAATGATTGTTGCCTCATCCATACCAACACATGCAGAAATTACAGATGGTTATTGGCGTCTAGAGAAAGTTGTTTATCAAGACGAGCATTACGTTAGTGAGACTGTCACACCGAATATCGTCAAAATGGCGGTTTTTGATGATTTTGATGAACTTTTGTTGAAGCCTGAATTTGAGCCCGGAAAAGAACCCATATTGGGATCGGCTTATGTGACCAACAAAGACGGTTCTGAAGGTGTTTACAGATCATTACTGGAATTTACTCATCCACCGGTAGTTCTTAATCCAAATGAACCATTCAAGATGGAGTTTTACGGCAAACAGATATCAAATTCCACTGACTTAATGATTGGAATGACAGTCATGTGCTACCATCAGTTGCTTTATCCGGAAGGTGCTTATCAACCACCAATCCCTATGATTGAAGATTCGAACGCGGGCATTTCTCTCATGTCAAAAGAGCGTGGGGAAGAAGGTTTGATGCAGATGAAGACTGCGCATATCAGTCCAAGAATTCCAGACGAAAAAAGAGAACTCGGATATATTTTCAGGGTTGAAGTCAAGAATAACAAAGCTTATAGAAGGTATGACTATATTTACAGATGGTCTTATGGAACTTTCCCAGGGGAAGATGAAATAAGGGTATATATCGACAATAAAATATTGCCTTTTGATGTGCCACCACTGATCATCAACAGCCGGACCATGTTGCCAGTCAGAGCTATTCTTGAGGCGCTCGGAGCTGATGTTCTTTGGGATGGGAAGACTCAGACGATTACAGCGACCAAGGGAGAGACAAGTATTGTCATGGTAATTGGAAGCAGTGAAGCATATGTCAATGGTGTATTGACTATGATAGATGCACCACCTGTGATAATTGAGAGCAGAACCCTTGTACCAGCAAGGCTTCTGGCTGAAAGTATGAAAGCGAAAGTCGGGTGGGACGGTATAACCCGAGTTGTAGAAATACAAACACAATAATTAGCCTCGGGGGGCTCTTAGATGAAAAAAAACTGGTTTTTAACAGATGAAAAGAGCTCTTATGTTCTTGGATTTTTTGTTTTCTATTCTGCTTGGCTTTTGGCGTTTCCATTTTACGGTCAACTGCAGATGGGTCTTTATGACCTTTTTGAAAGCAGTAATGTAAATGTTTCTTTAATCGCTGTCACCGCTCAATTTTTAGGTTTATTATTTTCCGGCTTTTTTGTGAATAGTTTGAAGCGTGCAAGATCAGTGATTCTGTTAACAACTGTTTTCTCAGCGTTAGGAACAATAGTGTTTTTTTGGTCCTACACTATTTTATGGGATATTGTTCTTATCGCGGTCTCTTTTGTTGCTGGACTTTATGTAGCCAGTTGGGGATATCTTTGTAAGGCTTATACGACACCACACAATAGAGTTGTGGTTATAGCATTTGCGTTGATCTATTCCAATGTGCTGATGCTTTTGATCAACGTAGCTGCGGTCAATATTTCACTCTATTTGGGTCTTGTTTTCGCAATTTTATGTCTTTTGATATCATTATTCTTATTCTCAAGAGCACCACTTCCTCTTGAAGTAGCACCCATTGTTCTAAAAAGCGATCCAAAGACAGTTCGTAGAGTCATCAGAGTTCTTTATCTTTTCATCATGATTCTTACAATAACAGCAGGTCTCATGTATGAAGTGATCAATCCAATGTTTGCACATCATACATCCTTTGTCAGTTGGTATTGGGCTGTTCCTTACATTGTTGCGATTCTATTTCTAATTCGGACAACCTCCAAAGTGAATAAGGCTTATGTACTCTACATTGCAATTGCTCTGATTGGTTTTTCATTTTTGTCATTTATGATACTGAATCAGTCTCTTGGGAGTTACTTTATTGTCAATTCAATGATGATGTTTGCCTTTGGCGTTTGTGATTTGTTTTGGTGGAGTATCATTGGAGAACTCTTTGATTATGTGGAGAATCCAGCTCGTTTGATGGGTGCGTGTTTGTCAGCCAATATATTGGGCATAATGGTAGGTGGTGCACTCGGTAGGTCATTTGTATCCATGGAATGGATTGACAGTCCATCACTTGTTGCAATGATTGTGGTGTTCTTGGTATTGATCATGTTACCATTTTTAAATAAAGAACTCTCTTCAGTCATTAGGCAACATATATTCTTAGTACGGTTTGAGAGGATTGATCATAGCGAGCCAGAAAATCATTTTGTTCTTCCTGAGCTCACTGCAAGAGAAATTGAAATAGTGGAGCTGCTCATGACAGGGCGTACGTACAAGATGATTGCGGAAGAACTTTTTCTAAGTGAAAACACAATAAAAACACATATAAAGAACATTTATTCAAAATATGAGGTTCAAAGTAAGACTGAACTTATAAAAATAATCAGCATCACCCGAAAAGGGTGATGTTTTTTATTATGATTAGGATTATGATTTAAATATTATAGCCCGAGGATGTGATCCGATGGAGGAAATCAAGAAAAGAATGTTATTTTTCATAGTGATGAGTTGTTTGATGTTTTTATTCTCAATTATGGCCAATGAACCGAGTCGATGGATTGGTGGTTTGATCGTCTTAGTTTTTGTTGTACTTTCAATTTATGAATATAAAAAATTTCGTTTGGCAAAATTGATTGTAGACAATAATATTGCGTTTATTGAAAATATTTGCATCAAAAACACTCACAGAATTGAAAAAGAGACTAAAAGGATAGGCGTGTACATTTCATGCTTTGGTGTTATGAATGGATCCCAAATCATCAAATACAATATGGACGGGATCATTCTAAAAAGTATTGTCATTGATAACAATTCCATTTGTCTCACCAGAGAAAAAGACGATAATGAGATCATACTCAAAGTATCTTACGGATGTATGGCAAAAACCGATTTACTTGATTTCGCAAGGCATTTTGAATATGAAACGGGTGTCACTTCGGACATGAGGCTATAATCCAAAAAATGAAAGGGGTAATAATATGGAGGGTTTTGTACCAAAAGTACCTAAGCCTGCAGTTGTATTGCAAGAACCTGAAGGCATTGAAAGGTTAAAAGAAAAATTGGGAACAAAAAAAGAAGAAGAGGAATCACTCGTTAATTGGATTGCTTCTTCAATCAAATCTACGAGACATTCATTTCCCAAA
>JAIOSU010000206.1 GCA_021107455.1 Clostridiales bacterium
CCATGGTGGATATGACAATCTTACAATATATGGAAATTTACAAGCAATATTTAATAAGTGAATCAATTTTTCCATATTGAGTCGCTTGATATGGGAATAGACGGAAAATATGTCCATCTATATGGTTTAATATCATGGAAAGTTTCCATTTATTACTCTGTTATGCATCAAGAAGGATGGTATGAGGAAGCGTCGACAAGAATTAAAAAAAACAGAGTGGTTTCAGCGATGGCGGATTGGTAAATTCCGAAAAGAAATCACTCATTTGAAGAAAACGAAAAAGCCTTCCAACACTCACCCTGTTATTGATGGTTTGTATGACTTTCGGTGTGCCAATCTTCGAAAAGCAAAATTAGAAGGTGGTACATTGAATAAGTGTTGCTTCAATGAAGCAGAAATGTATCAAATCTACATGCCAAAAGCAGATTTATCTAATTCTGAGTTTATTGATGCAGATCTCGCCTATGCAATTTTGAGAAAGACGAATCTTTCGAATTCATTATTTACTAATACAAAATTACGAAGGGCTGACTTATCACATGCTGATCTCAGTTCATCAAACCTTGTAGGAGCAGATTTATCTGATGCGAATTTTTATAAAACAAACTTAGAAGGGGTTGATCTGGGACAAGCGAATTTAATAAATGCAAAAGCACTTTCCGAAATATCAGGGCGACCGAAAAGTGTTCAGGGTGTTCGAATTGATTTCGAAACACTGAAAGAACTAGAAAATACAGAGATTGGTAAATTGCTTCGCAACAAAGGTGATGTCGTGAACAAGGATTATGAATATGATGTAGCAATATCATTCGCCGGAGAAAATAGGAACGTCGCTGAAGAACTATCAGGAATCTTTTCCCAAAGACGACTTCGAGTTTTTTATGATGAGTATTATAAGGCTGACTTATGGGGGAAAAATCTATATGATCACTTAAGTGATGTTTATAAGAACAAAGCCATTTTTTGTGTTGTTTTGGTTTCGACGCATTATGCGGAAAAACAATGGACAAATCTTGAACGCCAAGCAGCGCAAGCGAGAGCGTTTGAAGAAAATCGAGAATACATCCTGCCAATTAGGCTTGATACCACAGATATAAAGGGATTTTTGCCGACTATGTGTTATTTGGATTACAATAAAGAAACGCCACTCTCTATAGCTAGAATGCTGCATGACAAAGTAAAAAAATATAATAAGCAACGACATCAATAATTCAACAAAAGGAGAATAAAAATGGCAGATCC
This sequence comes from Clostridiales bacterium, assembly GCA_021107455.1. Lineage (GTDB taxonomy): Bacteria > Bacillota > Clostridia > Peptostreptococcales > Acidaminobacteraceae > Fusibacter_D. Next base: position 1,243 of record JAIOSU010000206.1, read on the forward strand.
AAGAACATTTATAAGTTTCGATTTTGATCATGATGAGACGGTAAAGAACCTATTTGTAGGTCAATCAAAGAATTCAAGAACACCCTTCTCCATACAGGATTGGTCCGCAAAGTCTTCGATGGCACAATCGAAATGGGAGGCCATAGTCAAAGAAAAAATCAATAAATGCAATATACTTATTGTTCTTTCAGGAAAAACTATGGCCAGCGCAACTGGTGTCGCAAAAGAAATTACGATGGCTAAAGATCAAGATGTACCAGTATTTGGAGTATATGTTGATGGTGCTAATTCATCAAGCAACCTTCCGAGTGGTTTACAGCGCAACCGAACTATTGCATGGGATTGGGATAAAATAGCCAGTGCAATAGATCAAATGATGGGCGAAGGAAAAAACAAATGAAAAAAGCATTGATTGTTGGAATTAATGACTACCCTTCATCTCCGCTTAATGGTTGCGTCAATGATGCCAATTCGTTAGGAGCCATTCTTGAATCAAACGGTGATGGCTCCCCTAATTTTGGGGTGCGTATGATAACATGCCCAAGTACCGACATTACTAGATCTGTTTTACGCGAAGCAATAGAACAATTGTTCGAAGGTGACTCAGATATGGCATTATTGTACTTCTCTGGACATGGGTATATAAAAAGTACAGGCGGTTACTTGGTAACTACTGACGCAAAAAAATACGATGAAGGAATGTCAATGGATGATGTTCTTTCTTTAGCAAATCAATCAAAAGCAAAAAATAAGGTGATTTTACTGGATTGCTGTCACTCGGGTGCAATGGGTACACCTAGTTTTTCTGGAAACAGTACAGCACAATTATCAGAAGGAATGTCTGTTCTAACAGCAAGTCGAGATAGTGAGTTCGCAATAGAAGTAAATGGAGCGGGTGTGTTTACATCATTATTGATTGATGCACTCAAAGGTGGAGCCGCAGACATTCGTGGCAACATAACTCCAGGATCATTGTACGCCTATGTCGATGAAGCACTTGGTGCTTGGGATCAACGACCAATATTTAAAACTAATGTCACAAGCTTTTCTCCATTACGCATAATACCACCCAAAGTGCCATTTGATACTCTGCGTAAAATTACACAATACTTCCCAACAGCAGATTCCGAGCATACACTCAACCCTAGTTACGAAGATACTGAACCAACAGCAGACCCTGAAAAGGTAAAAATATTTAAAGATCTACAAAAATTTCAAAGCGTTGGCTTGGTTGTTCCTGTCAATGCGGAGTTTATGTACTTTGCAGCCATCAATTCAACATCTTGCCGATTAACCGCTCTTGGCTACCAATATTGGCGATTAGTGAATGAGAAGAAACTATAGAATGCATATCGGGATAGGGACGCCCCTCAC
>JAIOSU010000254.1 GCA_021107455.1 Clostridiales bacterium
GACCTGGTAGTGAAGTAATTTCTGAAGTGGTTCTAAGAGATCCAGAGTTTGCAAAAGCCATATTGTTTGATTCCATGATAAAATCTGCTCGATTTGAGGGCACTGATATCGCTGAACTCACTGAATGCTACCGCATTCGTATTACTTATCCTGAAGTTGACGAAACTCACGATTATTATGCGTATAAGCTCGACGACGGCACACCAGTACTACAATCAGAACCTGAAGGTTGGTATAGCATAATCTCTGGTGAACTTTATCCTCAGCTCGTGGAATATTTTAATTGAGTTAATTTGAATAAAAAACCTCATCAATCAGCTTGATGAGGTTTTTTGGTGATTAAATACTTTGAATTTCAGTTACAACGTATCCAACATCTTGAACAGCTTCTTTTAACTGGATGTCATTCACATCTTGTGATAACTCCACTGTAGCGGTTTTCTCAACCAGGTTGACATTCACATTGTCAACATTATCGATTTTTCCTAATGCGTCAGTTACCCTACCTGCGCAGTGCCCACAACTCATTCCTTCAATAGCAATAATCTTTTTCATATTATTTCCTCACTTTCATCTAATTATAATTTAACCCTTGATTGCAGGTTTGAATTTTTTAAGTCTGAGTGCATTCAGCAGTACTGACACTGAACTAAAAGCCATCGCTGCTGCTGCAATCATTGGATTCAATCTCGGTCCTCCAAATATATAGAGCAATCCAGCTGCCACTGGAATTCCAGCTGTATTGTATGCAAATGCCCAAAATAGATTTTGTTTGATATTTCTTATTGTCTTTTTACTTAATTGAATCGCTGTCACAACATCCAACAAATCACTCTTCATCAACACTATATCTGCCGATTCCATTGCAACATCCGTTCCTGAACCAATTGCCATTCCAACGTCTGCTTGAGCTAACGCAGGTGCATCATTGATTCCGTCTCCAACCATTGCAACAACATTTCCATTGCTCTGGAGTTTTTTGACTTCGTTGGCTTTATCTTGAGGAAGAACCTCAGCCAGGATGATATCAATTCCAACTTGTTTTGCGATGGCTTCAGCGGTTCTTTTATTGTCTCCAGTAATCATGGCAACTTTGATGCCCATTTCATGTAACTTTTTAATTGCGAGAGCACTGCTTTCTTTGGTGACATCAGCTACTGCGATGATCCCTTCCAAATTATTGTTGATTGCAATGAACATAGGCGTCTTACCTTCATTTGCTAGAGCATCGGATTCCTCTTGCAATGTGATCTCTATGTTTCTCTCTACCATAAGTTTCTTGTTACCTAAAAGAATCTGATTGCCATCGATTTCAACTTCAATACCGAAGCCTGGAATAGCGTTAAATTTGCTCACCTTTAAAATTTCAACATTCTTTTTCTCAGATTCTTTAACGATAGCTTCTACAAGCGGATGTTCAGATCCTTTTTCAGCTGAAGCTGCAAACTGTAACAAACTTTCTTCACTAATATTTCCGCTGGTAACAATGTCCGTAACCTTTGGCTTTCCTTCAGTGATAGTTCCAGTTTTGTCAAATACCACTGTTTTGATCTTATGTGCTGTTTCCAGTGGTCCCCCACCTTTAATCAAAACGCCGTATTCAGCTCCTTTTCCAGTTCCAACCATAATCGCTGTCGGTGTTGCAAGACCTAACGCACATGGACATGCTATAACCAGGATCGCGATGAAGATTGTAAGTGAAAATATGACCGATTGACCTGATATGAACCAAGCAAGTCCTGCTAAAATTGCAATCACTATGACCACGGGAACAAAATAACCCGAAATAACATCTGCAAGTTTTGCAATTGGAGCTTTTGAACCTTGAGCATCTTCGACGAGCTTTATAATTTGTGCTAAAGCGGTGTCTTTTCCTACTTTGTTGGCTTTGAATTTTACGGAACCATTTTTATTGATACTTGCACCTATGACTTTGTCACCAATCGTTTTCTCTACAGGCATACTTTCTCCTGTCAGCATGGATTCATCAATTGAGGTGTAACCTTCTATTATGATTCCGTCCACCGGAATTTTTTCACCAGGTTTTACTAATATTATATCTCCAACTTCTACTTCTTCAATGCGTATGATCACTTCCTGGTCTCCATGAATAACGGTAGCGGTTTTAGGTGCGAGTCCCATGAGTTTCTTGATCGCTTCTGATGTTTTACCTTTAGTGACGGACTCCAAATACTTTCCTAAGAGAATCAAGGTAATGATTACACCGGCAGTTTCAAAATACAATTCTTTTGCGTAGTCGTGGTTACCATTGTAGATTTGGACAACTGCGAAAACTCCGTATATAACTGCAGCACCGGTTCCAATAGCTATGAGTGAGTCCATATTTGGGCTTCTCCTATAAAGCGATTTTAAGCCGACAGAATAGAATTTATTGCCTGCAATAACTATTGGAATCGTTAAAAACATTTGAATCAATGCAAAGTTTAGCGGGTTCATCATCGGTTCGATAACATTTGGAAGTGGAATACCCATTAAATGACCCATTGCAACGTATAATAACGGTACTGAAAAGACTGCTGATAATATGAACTTCTTCCAAAGCGTTTTGACTTCTTTTTCTCTTCGATTTTTTTCTTCGTCTATCTGCTGTCCTGTCTCGATCTCAAGTGCCTTGTATCCCGCTTTCGAGATGCTTTGTTTGATTTCGGAAATTCTTGTGATGTTTGTATCATAAATCACCATTGCTTTTTCTGTAGCAAAATTTACACTTACCTTTTCTATACCTTGTAGTTTACCAACTGCTTTTTCAATGTTTGATGCACATGAGGAACATGTCATACCAGAAATTGGTATCATGATTTCTCTTAAGTTACTCTCGCCTTCAGCTGAATAACCTGCATTTGATACAGCTTTTTTTATATCATCAATATTCGTCATAGAATCATCAAATTCGACATTTAATTTTTCTGTTGCAAAATTTACTGATGCTTTGATCACACCTTCTACTTTAGAAACACTTTTTTCTACAGCTTGTGCACAAGAGGAACATGTCATACCAATAATATTCATAACTTCATTCTTAGCAATCATTGAGATCAACTCCTTATTTTTTAATATCTATTCATGTAAATTCAATCGGACTTCTTAGTTTTATAATATACCCCCCAGGGGTATATGTCAAGATGATTTTATTTTTTGTTTTTTTACTTTGTAAAGGGACAACAGTGTTGAAAATAGCATGATCGCGCTAAACCACAACACAACGCTTGTCGAAATCGAAATAAAAAATTCAAGTGGCAACATCTGAATCAGTACATCTGTTTTTGGATCTAGCAGCCACAAATCGTTGGTAAAGAATATCTCATGAAAATAAGTGAAATATTTGAAGAAGTCAATTTTTACTAAAGCCAGTAATATTGATATCAAACCCAGTGATACGATGCTGGATTTTAATATGGCACTAAAGATCACATTGCTTTTATTTTTGAAAAACAAATAAATAAGTGATGCCAAAGTAATTATTACGCTTACATTTCTTATAATGATTCCATTGTCGAAAAGTAATTTTACATCTTTCATATGTTCCTTCTCACGCTCACCAAACACTTCTTCCATTCTTCCATTGATTACAGAAAGCATTTCTAAGTCATCCCGTTCTGATTGAAGATAGTCTATCATATTCACTGTGATGCTTTTTAAATTTGCCTCATCAATCTTAATGATCTCTGTAGTTTCAAACTCATCAAATTTACTCATGTAGAATTCTACATTGAATGCAAAGGTTTGAAGCATTAGTAAGAATATAGCAATGGGCAAAAATATCATGATGCAATATTTGCTTAGTTTAGCCAAAATTTCATTTTTCATTATTGATTCTCCATTCATCTTATTTATCAAGTTGATATCTATATAAATATGCATAAAGCATGCCAATATCAATGCAATCCTTCAATCGGTCTAAATAACTGAATGCTTGGCACCCAACTTGCTTAATTAGGATGAAGCATAAGTCATAAATACGTGATTTATCAATATTTAAAGAATAAAGAGAAAAAAAATGACGGATATGCTACTTGACTTGAGGCATATGCCACAGAGTTGGTAGATACACAAGGAGGCAACAATGAGTAATTCTAATGTTCACACCAAATCGTTTAACCAAACTGTTTTATTGGTAATTATGTTCTTGACGGGCTTTTCATTATTTCTATATGAAATAATGTTAACTCGGCTCTTTTCAGTTATTCTTAATTTCAATTTGGTCTTTTTAGTGGTTTCTTTTTCAATTTTAGGAAGTGGTTTGGGAGGTATATGGACACATAAAATTGTCAAAAATAAAGAAAAAGCTAAACTCGATTCACTCTTACAGATCAGTTGTGTCGGAATCCCTTTGAGCATTTTGATAGGTATTATGGTGATGTACTTCATGCCTTTCATCTCTGTTTATTCAGTCTATGCGATTATTGGTGCGATTCCCTTTTTCTTCGGAGGTATATTGATTTCATGTTTATTCATGGAAAACAGCAAAAATAGTCACAACATGTATCTGATGGATTTAGTCGGTTCTGGACTTGGTAGTATTGGATTCATTGCACTGATGAATCAATTGGGTTTTATTGGCAGCGTTCTGGTCATTTGCATGATCACCTTGATTTCATCGGTTTTAATCTACATCTATTATAATAAAAGAGTCCGACTCATTTTCTCACTTCTAGGGATCATAGCCCTTTTTGCTTTGGTGATCCAAGGCGACTTAATTCGGGATATTGAAACGAGCTTTGGTTCTTATTACTCTAGCCCAAATACAACATTTAATTATCTTAAGGGGACTAATGAAAATGATATCGATATAACATTTTCAAAGTGGGATTCTATCGCTAGAACAGATGTGATCGAGACATCCAATAAAAAAGAAAAACTGATTGTGACTGATGGAGGAGCTACTGCTCCCATTGTGCAGTTCAATGGTGAACTTGCTACGATGGAGTACATGAAATATGACGTGAACTATATTCCATTCACCTTTGGAAACAACGATAAAACCCTCTTAATTGGTTCTGGAGGAGGGAAAGATATTTTATTTTCGCTTCTTGGTGGAAGCAAAGAAATCCATGCAATAGAGATAAATCCTTCAACCATCAGTGCTGCAAATTATTATAAGGATTATAGTGGAGACATTTATAATCGACCAGAAGTAGAACTACATGTTCAAGATGGTAGAAACTTCGTAGACAACAGTGAAGACGATTACAATAATATTTATCTATCCATGGTCATGACAAACGCTGTAGAAAACACTATGTATTCACTATCAGAAAATTATATCTATACAACCGAAGCATTCAGTTCATACCTCAACCGATTGACTACTGATGGTAAACTAAGTTTTATGATGCATAGTAATGTGGACTTGTTGAAAATAGTCAATACAGGTATTAAGGTGTTGTTGGACCGTGGTGTCTCACAAGATCAAGTCACAAACTACTTTGTAATTGTAAATGGAAGGGATTTGAAAAGCAATAACGCTCATAATTCCAGTATTGTAATGCCACTAGTAATGTTCAAGAATGAGCCGTTTACACAAAGCGAAATTGAGATTATTAATGCAGTCGCAAAAATTCAAAATAAAGAGTTGGTTCACTACCCTGGTAGTGAAGATCCCATGTTCAAACTATTGAAGGATGAAAAGCTTGATTTTGAAGAAATGATCAATCAAGTGTCCTTTAATGTAAAACCGATAACGGATAATAGCCCATTTTTTTACAACTATTCAATGTATTTTCCTAAAGAATTATTATTTGTCTTGTTAGGAGTTCTTTCCATTTGTTTAATTCTCAAAAGAAAATACATCAATACAAAGGAACTGAAAAATAAATATATATATTTTATGGGTTTGGGAGTTGCCTTTATGTTGGTGGAAATTCCAATCATTCAGAAAATGATCCGCTATTTTGGAAATCCATCGTTTGCTTTTAGTATAATCCTATTTAGTATTCTTCTCAGTACTGGAATCGGAAGTGGATTAAGTGGAACAAAAGCTCTAAAGAAACTCACGTCATCTTCACCTATTTACCTGCTTTGGGTTGCACTGAGCATATTTGTTTTTCAGTTAAACATTGGAA